>CAJXVR010000094.1 GCA_913061285.1 uncultured Verrucomicrobiota bacterium
GAGATGTAGAGAGGTCTCGTGGGCTCGGAGATGTGTATAAGAGACAGGTCCTGACCTTGTCCGTCCCGAACCGAGCTCCCAGTCACCGCCGCCATGGTAGCGAAAAGATCGATGTTGGAAACAAGCTGCTTAGAAGTCGAACCAGGAGAAATCTTGCCTGGCCACCGAGCAATAAACGGCACGCGATGACCGCCTTCCCAGGCGCTAAATTTATAACCGAGAAGTTCGCCATTCATGCGATGCCCTGCCTCCCAGGCATTCTGCCCTCCGACGTTGAACATGCCGCCATTGTCACTGGTAAAGATCACCAAGGTGTTGTCAGCCACCCCCTGAGCCTCAAGCGTCTGCATCACTTCGCCAACCATCCAATCGAGTTCATGAACGAAGTCGCCATAGGGCCCACATTGACTCGTTCCTTTGAAGCGGGTAGCTGGTGTGAAAGGGTGATGGATTTGAGTGGTGGCAAGATAGAGAAAGAAAGGCTTTTGGTCATTCGTCTTGATCCAATTACGTGCCTTCCTGACCAGGGTCGTACCAACCGCTTCATCGTCATACAAGGCGTGGGCGGCATCCGCTCCCCCGATCTGATTCAGCCCCATTTTCTCAGGAAACACCCGCGTCCTAGCTTGCTGGCCGAAGACAAAAGGATCGTCCTTCACCAAGCCCACAACCTGATGATTCTCAACCCAAACAAAGGGAGGATGACTGTTCACAACCGGGACGCCAAAATAATAATCGAAGCCCAGCTCCAAGGGACCTGGTTTGAGCTCACCATTCCAATCGGGCGCCCCATTTCCAAAGCCAAGGTGCCACTTCCCAATACAGGCCGTGGCATAACCGGCGTCTTTCATGAGATCGGCAAGCGTTTGTCGTTCGGTATCAATAATCAAACCTGTTTTGAGAAAAACAGGACGATTGTGTCCATAACGATGCGGATACACTCCAGTCATCAAGGCATAACGCGATGGCGTGCAAACAGCGGATGCCGAATGGGCATCTGTAAAACGGCGCCCCTGCTCCGCTAATCGGTCAATATTGGGAGTCTGCACCTTACTTGCTCCATAGCAGCCCAAATCCCCATACCCCAAATCGTCCGCAAAGATCACCACAACATTCGGGGAACGCACCGTCGCATCGCTCAGCGGCTGCGCCGAGGAGGATTGGACGGCAAAGGCGAAAAATATACCCAGCAAGGGTGAAAGGATTTCTTTCATGGCAGAGAGTATCCTTTTACCGAGACGAAGCACGAACGTCAACGAAGGGGCGAGGTCTTTCAACACCAGAAAGACTGCGTGGACAATCGCTCGCTGCCGCCAGAATCGAGGATTCTATTTTTTCCAGCCAACTGAGTTCATTCTCACTGATTGCTAAACTAACAGATATTCTGACTTGTCATCACTCGCAGACGATTCGAACAATTCGATCCACCGGTTGGAACCTAACTCTCCGTTTCGCCAGCCAAACCCTTTTCCGTCAAACTCAATGACTCCCCGAAACAACTCGAAAACTCGACTCCCTTTCCTGCCGATACTACTTTTCTGCATCTCACAGAATCGAAGAATTCGTCACGTTTATTGAGGCTGAACGGCACATGAAAAGATTTATTCAATTCCACCGCTCGAACGGGCCTTACAGAACCCCATTCACCGAGCAAGAAGCCAACGTAAAGGGATTAAGTTAGATTGAATGCAGCCTAACAGGATGATGCGCTTCAGTTCCACGAGTCAGCCACAGACACCCACCACTATCGTAGTCCCGAAACGGTCGTTGAGGAAGCTTGAGGGGCTACGTTTGCATTGTCTCCCAGTTGAACCAGAAAGGAAGCATCCGATGGCATGACATCAACCTGAGCGCCTGATTCGAGAAGTTTCTCGGTTTCCATCACGTCAATAACGGCGCGCATGATCTCGGGGTCCTGCTTGGCAATAGCATTCAGTGTGTCACCAACAATTTCCGGGCGCTTAGCCGAGGCTTCAGCCATTTTCTGCGAGACCTTGTAGGCAGTCTCACTACTAATCAGTCCCACTCGATTTTCGCCGTCCTGCTTCATGGCGCTGGTGACCTGCACGAGCCGTTTGACCACCTTCTCTGTAATATTCTTCACCATCCCTATATCTGTGAACCCCACTTTCCGAATGTAAACGGAACCAAGTTCGTAGCCCCATTTCTCCGATAAGGGCGTGACGGATTCTCTCACGGTTCGGCTGAGCGAGTGGCGATCTTCAAGCATGGTCTCCATCTCTAGGTTGCTCAAAGTGGAGATGGTCGAGCTGGCAACGTTGGCTTCGAGAGAGCCATCGGGATTGGCATTTACGTAGAGGAAATCGACCGGGTTAGTGACTTTCATCTCGTACCAAACCCCTACCCCCATCGGCGTGCCTTCTTCGGAATTGACCATTTGGTTTCGAAGATAGTGTTCCCGCATGGCAGTACTCACAACGTTGCGTTTGCCAAAGAACGGAACCAACAAAGCCCGAGGCCCAAAGACCTTGACTGGAAAATACAAGCCCGCCGTATCGAGGGTTCCAATGACTTTCCCGAAGAGCGTGAAGACATGCGCTTCACTCTCATTGACAATCCGATAAAGACCGAAGGCACGAGCGAATGCGAGCACTAGGGGAATACAGATGAGACCGGCGAGACCGCAGAGAATAGCAATAGGAATATTCATGGCTTAATCCTTTTCTTAGCTCGAATTCCGAGAGTTGACCACGATGCGTTGGGCGCGTTGAAGAAGTGGAACACGCATATTACGCAGATAAATCTTCAAGGCATCGGAGCCTCCCTCTTGTTTGATATGGGCCAACGTATCGGCGAGCACCTTCAGAGGTGCGACTTCCGCCTGAGCGTTGTTGTCGGCAATTTCAACGGCTCGGTTACTCATCGTGATCTGTTGCTCGGAGTCAGCGCGCGCCGTGCTGATGTCGGCTGCGACCTGATTGCGCGTGCTGTTGATAGCCGAGAGAGCCTGATCAACTTCTGGCGGAGGATCGATTTCTGTAATCAAGGCAGCGTCAAGAACAATCCCATAACGGGCGGCAGTGCTACGGCATTGCTGCTCCATATAGTCGTTGAGCATGGGGAGGTTCTTACGCAAATCATTGATCGAGACGCCTTCGGAGAGCTCTACACCTCCGCTTTCGTCAGCGATCTCATCTGCCTTCATCAGGCTTTGCCCACGGGGATCAGCAAAGGTCGAGATTCGTTCCCGTAGGACGGAAACGAAGTAGCCCATCACATGCTCTAGCGGACTTTGCACCCCAAAGAGATAAGCATAGAGATGATTCTCGTTAATCCGGTAACGCAACTGACCATTCACCCCCGTCGTCAAATTATCCTTGGTAACGCACTCGATGGTCTCCTGATGTTTGGAAGGATCCCAAACGAGGTCTACGGTCTCAGTTGCCACACTGACCTTGTGAACCTTCTGCCATGGCCATTTGAAATAAGGCCCGCCTGGTCCAATAACCGTCACAGCGGGATAGGCGTAACGTTCTTTCTCGTCATCAGTGAGGATCGAATCATCCACCACACCGCTCCCGGGCGCTCGTTCGGCCTTCCCAAACGACGTAATCACGGCGCGTTCATCAGGCCTGATCGTATAGAAACCGGTGAACAAGACACGGACCACCGCGTAAATCGACAGTCCAATGAAGAAAGGAATCAGATACATAGGTGCAGACTAACGATTGGATTTCTCCGGCAAAGTATAATCGCCGTCCAATTGAGTAACGGCACCCCTATTGAAGATCCCCCCCCTCTCGAGCAGAGATTGCCCCCAAAGGTGGGGTGAGCGAACTAGCGAACCCTTGTCCCTTCAGTGGCTTCGGTTAACCGGCTACTGATTGCACTACGAGGGGGCGTAGCCGCTACCATACGTCGTCGTTCATCTTACTCCAGAAGCGAACAGCCTTAAAAGCGGCTCTGCGGGCCCAACGAGGTATCGGTTTGGCATTCTCTTTCATATCCCGGAAGAACATTCGATCGGCATCTCGACGTGACCACTGAACTTCCCCAAGACTTCGCCACTCCTCGTCAAGTTCATTCCATTTCCATATCTCCACAAGGCCCTTGTTGTCGTGCAGCCAATCATGCTTCCCGGGAGGAACAATCCCTAACTCGAATGGCGCCACAGCCCACCACAAGAGCTTTGGAATCGACGCTGCGTCGTATGCGTAACCACGAGGAATCGGCATACAATACCAAACATCATTCTTTTCCCATGTAGGCCACCACGGAGCCCTGAGCTTCCAACGCTTCTTCTCTTCGACGACTTGAACCTGAGGCTGTGAATTTGAGTTGGATCGCTTGTTAGTGCTCATGATCAAACACATATCCAATATGCGGGACGACTTCGAGCCCCGAACATATTTCCAGCTCCCAACACTCACTAAGCGCACAAATACGAAAAACCACTTGTACCGCCAAGGCGAAGTTCCTCAGACTATCCTACCTAGCTTTCCATGCTATTGCTCTAAACTCATCTCCGGTATAGACTCCACCGGATTGAAGCGCAGACAGCATGTTAGCATTTGGCCCCTTAGAACTTAAATCGAATCTTTTCCTCTCGCCACTCGCGGGCTACACCAATTTGCCATTCCGGCTCACGATAAGAGAGCTTGGAGGGCTCGATCTCGCCACCACGGATCTCGTCAATGCGAGGTCTCTTATCGAAAGAAACCCCAAAGCACTGAAGCTGATTGAGACCAACGCCCAAGATAAACCTCTTGCGGTGCAACTCTTCGGCAACATTCCCGAGGAAATGCGGGATGCCGCGCTCTACCTGCAAGACCTTGGCGTCGCCTCGATTGATATCAATATGGGTTGTCCAGTGAAGAAAGTCTGCCGAGTTGGCGGAGGTTCCGCCATGATGATGGAGCTGGATCAAACAGCCAAATTAGTCAAAGGGATGGTTGACGCCCTCAAGATTCCCGTCTCGGCAAAGATGCGGTTGGGTTGGGATAACAACAACATCACGGCACCCGATCTCGCCCGCGCCCTTGAGGATGTCGGCATCGCAGCCATTTTCGTGCATGGAAGAACCCGACAACAAGGCTTCGATGGAAAAGTGAGTCTCGCCGGAATCCGTGCCGTCGCTCAAGCGGTGAGTACTGTCCCAGTCATCGGCAATGGCGATGTCACATCCTCCGAAGCGGCAAAATTGATGATCGACGAAACGGGCTGCTCAGGCATCAGCATTGGTCGTGGAGCTTTCTATAATCCCTGGATCTTCAAGAACACCCAGACCTTTCTGACCGAGGGCCGACTCGTTCCAGAGCCGAATTTCGAGGAGCGAATTCGCGTCATGTGCCGGCATTTGGATCTCATGATCGAAGTATTTGGGGAATTCAAAGCCTGCCTCATGTTCCGCAAGGTGGCCCCATGGTATTCAAAACGCTTTGGCCCCGCCAAGCCGTTTAATCGAAAGATCGTACACATTCAATCGAAAGACGAATTCGATCGTTTGTTGGCCGAATTCCTAAACTGGCGCCAGGCGTTCCTTGATGACCAAGGCCAACTCTTAGAGCGATATCAGCCGTCGGCTATGACGCCTGACTTTGCAGAGGAGCCGGAAGTGTTTCGTCGAGAACATATCCCAGTCCCGAAGGGGCCCGTTGAAGTTTGGTAGCACGTTCTAAATCACCACCTCGAATAAGGCCCATCACTTCAGCGGCTCAAGCCTGTTCGTCGGCCTATCCGCCTACAGAATCAGGTAACGGAGCGCGAAAAGTCCCGCAACTATGTAGGTCAAGAAGTTCACCTCTCGTGCCTTGCCGGTTCCAACCATGAGACACACATAGATCATGAATCCCAGTGCGATTCCATCGCTGATACTATAGGCCAACGGCATGGCAAGCATCGTTAAGATTGCGGGAAGAAACTCAGCAATGTCATCGAAGTCAAGGTGACGCATTCCCTCGACCATGGTTAAACCGATTACGACCAAGGCCGCACCGGTCGCCAAGTCAGGGAGAGCCAATATGAGGGGCCACAAGAAAAGGGCCAAGAGAAAGCAACAGCCAACGACAACCGCGGTCAATCCCGTCCGCCCACCAGCTTTCACCCCAGCAGCGGATTCAACATAACTCGTCACGGGCGAGGTCCCCAAGACCGCCCCAGATACTGTTGCCGCAGCATCAGCCAAAAGGGCTCGATTCAACCGAGGCAGTTGCCCCGAAGAATCCAATAAACCAGCCGTTCGACTGACGCCAAGCAAGGTCCCCAAACTGTCAAATAGATCAACGAACAGGAAAGCGAAGATTAAGGGCCACGCCTCGCGAAAATGAACAAACGGATAGCTCAGATCGAGAGCAAAACTTGTCCCCACCAGGGAACTTGGCAATGAAATGATTTTGGCGGGAAACTCGGTCACCATGCCCTCACCGCTAGGCACAAACAAGCCTACAATCGCGGTCAACAGGATCGCTACAAGAATTCCACCAGGCATCTTCCGAGCCACCAACACTCCCGTCAAGGCAATGCCTGCCAAGGCTAACCAACCAGGCAACGACTGCATCGATCCGAGGCCGACCAGCGTGGCTGGATTGTCGACGATGAGGCCGGCATTGCGCAGACCAACGAAGGCAATAAAAAGGCCGATACCGGCCTGAACCCCCAGTCGAAGCCCCGAAGGGACACACGCAACGAGTTTTTCACGAAACCCTGAGGCCGAAAGCGCTAGAAACAAGATTCCGTTCCAAAAGACAATCCCCAAGGCCCCCTGCCACGGAACACCCATTCCTTGACAGACAGTGAAGGCGAAGAAGGCGTTCATTCCCATTCCCGGAGCCATGGCGATCGGATAATTCGCCAAACCGGCCATTAGGAAACAACCGATCGCCGCCCCCAATGCCGTCACGGTCACTAGGGCCGCTTGATCCATCCCAGCGGCCGAAAGAATCGCCGGATTGACGGCGAGTATATAGGCCATCGCAGCGAAGCTTGTCAGTCCAGCAACGAATTCACGACGGATGCTAGTCTGGTTCTCCGCGAGTCGAAATAGTGATTCGAGAAACTTCATTTACCTTCGACCGGCTAAAGCGAACGCATCGTCGATGCCCTCAGGAACCGGCCCACTAAGCAATCAATTGCCGATGTTGACTGAACACCTTCCGCAATGCCTTTGAGGCCGCGTTCTGTAGCCCTTGGAGCTCCTGATAATGCCCCACGGCTTCCTCATTCGGCGTCGCCCTCTGACGCGGGTCAACTTTGACAAACCGTTCCGTCAATTCGTTGATCGAGACATCATCGCCCGATTGGCGCCGCCAGCTCCAGAGTGCTTGAAGGGCAGCCCCATAGGCAGCCCCTTCTCCCACTTTGAGAGTCACGACCTCAGCGTTGAAAACGTCTGCCATGATCTGCCGCCATAGCTTCGAATTGGCTCCCCCGCCGGTCGCTCGAATTTGAGTCGGTTTCACCCCTAGTTTTGCGAGGCGTGACAAACCGTAGTTCATTCCCATCGTCACCCCCTCCATTGCCGCTCGAGCAAAGTGCCCTGGATTTGTCGTCCGATGATTCACGCCCAACCAAACCCCTGTTCCATCGGGAATGTTCGGCGTTCGCTCGCCTTCGAGGTACGGCAGTAAGGTCAGACCCTCGCTCCCAACGGCCACTTTCCGGGCCGCCTTTTCAAATTCGGCGTGCGTCCAGCCGTAGTGACGCCGGATGAGCTCCGTCGCAACCGTCACATTCATCGTGCAAAGCAAGGGCAACCACCGATTGGTCGAATCACAAAAAGACGCGATTTCCCCGGCAGGGTCAACCACCGGTTTCCCTGCACAGGCATAGATCGTGCCACTGGTCCCGAAACTGGCTGTAATCACTCCCGGCTCGGTGTTCCCGGTACCTATCGCGCCCATCATGTTGTCACCACCACCGGCACTAACCAGGACCTCGTCGGTAAGCCCCAAGGATTTTGCAACGTCTGCTTTCACCTTACCGACGGCCTCGTCGCTTCCAATGAGAGTGGGCAATCGTTTGGCGAGTTTACTATCAATCGCGGTGATCGCACCGGAATGCCAAGCCCGCTTTCTGACATCCAACAACGCTGTGCCACTAGCATCCCCACACTCCATGACCGCGCGCCCAGTTAGCCAATAGTTTAAGTAGTCATGCGGGAGGAGCACGGTGGCCAGTCGCTTGAAATGACTAGGCTCATGTTTCTTGAGCCAAAGAATCTTTGGGGCCGTGAAACCTGGAAGAATGGCATTTCCAACCGCTTTGATGGCACCCTTCAAGCCTCCCAGGCGCTCAGTGAGCTGAACACACTCTTCCTCAGTCGTGGTATCGCACCAGAGCTTGGCAGGCCGAATGACATCACCATTCTTGTCCAGAGGCACAAAACCGTGCTGCTGGCCGCTCACGCCGAGCGCACGCACCTCAGAGGGTTTTGCCTTCGCCTGTCGGAGCGCTGTCTTGATCGCTTTCGATGTCGCGTCAACCCAGACCGCGGGATCTTGCTCCTTGGCCCCCGGAGGAAGCCCCTCAATCAATCCATACCCCATTGAACCCGCCCCTAGGACTTTTCCTGATGAGGCATCCACGACCAAGGCCTTGGTCGATTGCGTTCCACTATCTATACCGACGATTAAGGTTCTCATACTATCAATGCGTGCTTAAGGCTCGAAACCTTCTCAAACAGAGACCAAGGATGGCAAGGGACAAACCTTCACGGAAGAACCTATTTTTCCGCCCGTTTTCGATCTAACCAAATCTTATGAGCGCGAGCGACTTGCCCCATGTAGTCGTTCTCCTTGTATTGCTGGGCTGCCTTCTTGATGTACTGATAGGACTTCTCGTCATTTCCAAGAATCTCATGAAAAATCCCCAAATACAGATGGGCATAAAAGATCTGACGCGACCGACCGCCCCCTAATATGCTTCCCTCGTGGGCTCGCCGAATCACATCTTCCTCCGTTCCCTTGTCCCCAAATAGAGCGTAGATTTGCATCATCGGTACGCGGGTATCATTCGGAATCGGGAGGAGCCGTTTCTTTGCTGCCTCCAAGCCAACACCTTTGGCCACGCAAAGGAAATGCCAAACCGCGTTCTCCACGTCGCTACTGTTGACCGTTTGATGACTTTCAAAAAGCTCTATCCCTTCTTTAAACTGTCCCGTGTAGTAATAAGAAATGCCAAGCTGCCAATGGTAGGGGCGTCTCTGGGGTTGCAAGGCCACAACTCGCTCAAAATCCGCCACCGATTCCTTAAAATTCGCTAGTTTGAACTGTTCCTCGCCGCGACGCTGCAACGCGTCTACCGAATTGGGATTGAGCTCGATCGCCCTCGAAAAATCATCCACCGCTTGCTGATATTTCCGCTCGTATTGATAAATATACCCCCGAGCCAGGAATAGCTTCGGATCGTTCTTCTCGATCGCGATCGCTTCGCCTGCAAGTTTCAGCGCCTCCTCAAGCTTTCCCGCAGTGTAGGCCGAAATCGTTCGCTTGTAGAGAGCGTCTGCCGCGCTGTTCTGAGCCCTTGCCTGCGGCAAGGCACCCCCCAAGAGGCACGCAAACAACCACCCAAGCAGGCAAACGAAGGGGAATCTGTCGAAAATCCAATCTGAATGAGCATCTCGCGTGGTCATAGTGGCCTAAAAATAGCGTGAGATCACCGGATAAACAACGAAGGATTTGATTTCGGTCTTCGATCGGTTGACAGAAAGCCACCTTTCGACAAAGCTCCCGCATGCCAAAAATTCCAGATGCCTTTTCGGGCCTATGGATAGCCGGAATCACAAGCACAATTTTGTGTTCCAGCCTCCTAAACGCCGCGCCGGTGATCCCCGGAGTAGATCGCCTGCCCTCTAGCTCCCATGCCGATGACGTCCTCGCCGGTGAAATCCTCCTCGGCGAGCTCAATTGCACACAGTGCCATGATGCCGATGCCGCAGCGACGCGAATCTGGACGAAAACGGCCCCAGACCTTGCGAAGGTCGGATCACGGGTCACCCCCCACTACCTAAGAAAATTTATCACCAATCCCCACGCGACAAAATCTGGCACCACCATGCCAAATATCTTCCACGCCTCAGAAGCAGGCGCACGTGACGGAGCTGTCGACTATCTCACCCACTTTCTCACCTCACTCGGCGGGCCGATCGCCCCATCGGAGGCGGGTGGCACCGACAAGGCGCTTGCCTGGGGCAAAGAGCTTTTTCATTCCGTTGGTTGCGTGGCCTGCCACGGACCACAGGACGGCCCTAAAAACCCGGAATTCAAACCCCTGGGCGACTTGGCAACGAAGACCACTGTCGATGCCCTGACGAGTTTCCTCAAGAACCCTCATGAGACGAGAGCCTCAGGTCGAATGCCCTCTCTTTGGCTGAGTGATGACGAAGCTCGAGCCATCAGTGTCTTCCTCCTCCGGGATCAACTTGACAATCCTCAATCTAAAGAGGCTCCCCCAGCGGCCCAACCCGGATTGAATGTCGAATACTACGAAGTGGCAGGATCTAACAAGATGCCCGACTTTTCTTCACTCAAGCCGGTCAATCAAGGTGCCGTCGAGCGAATCAGCCTCGAAGTTCCATTCAAACGCCGCAACAACAACTACACGCTCCGGTTTACCGGGCAAATTCGAATCGATGCCACGGACGATTACACCTTTGCAACCCAATCTGACGATGGTTCCTGGTTGCTCATTGATGATCAAATCGTGGTCGACAACAGCGGGATCCACGGGATGCAAATGCGCCGGGGCGATTTGAACCTCAAAGCCGGATCCCACAAGTTTGAACTGGTCTATTTCAATGCCGGAGCCGGTGGTGACTTGCGCGTTTTTTGGCGAAAGAAAAGCGGCAGAGGCCGAGGCAGTGTGATTCCCAGCAACATATTCACCCGTTCGGGCGGTAACCCTATGGTTCCGCTGAACACGGCCCCCTTCACCGTCGACTCAGGCAAAGCACGAGTCGGCAAAAGAATGTTCCAGGCCATGCGATGTGCCTCGTGCCATGACTTGGAAGATGCCCGCCCCCTTTCACTATCAAAACCTCTCGTCGCGCTCAACATCGACAGCCCCGACGGCTGTCTCAGCACTAACATTAAGAAGGGCCTGCCAGATTATCAACTCACCGCGACACAACGTCGCCAACTGATTGCGGCCCTACGAAACACAGACACCTTTACCCAAAAGGAAACTCCACAGCGCCAGATCACAAAGACACTTGCAACCTTCAATTGCTACGCTTGCCATGAACGGGACGGCATTGGTGGACCAAATGACGAGATCGCCGCAAACTACTTTGCGACCGTTGGAGACATTGACCTCGGCGAAGAAGGTAAGATTCCCCCAACGCTAAGCAAGGTAGGAGCCAAACTAAAAACAAGTGCGATCCATAGCATCCTGAGCTCGCAGAAACTACACGTTCGGCACTACATGAAGACACGCATGCCAAACTTTGGTCGCGAGAACTTGAAAGCATTCACCGACCATATCGGAGCGGCAGATGATCACTCACAGGAAGATATCAACCCCACATTCACCGAAGCAGACGCCAAGATAGGACGGAAGTTCATCGGCACGACAGGCCTCGCCTGTATCACTTGCCACCAGATCGCTGGTCAAGACGCACTCGCTATCCAAGGCATCGACTTGGCAACCGTCTTTGACCGGGTCAATCCAAGCTGGTTTGAAGCCTTCCTCCTAAACCCCGCAAACTTCAACCGGGATACTCGAATGCCGCAGTTTTGGCCCGACGGAGAGTCTCCCTTTGAAACGATTCTCGAGGGCGACGCCAAGAAACAGATAAGTGCCATTTGGTCTTACCTCTCATTGAAAAACTCACTTCAGCTCCCCGAGGGAATCACGCTACCGGGTGATGTCGCTATGGAAATCACACCGACGGCTCAGCCAATCGTCCATCGAACATTTATGGAAGATGTGGGCCCTCGAGCGATTCTAACGGGTTTCCCCGAAAAACTTAGCACCGCCTTCGATGCAAACGTCATGCGGCTTGCGAAAGCATGGCGCGGGCGCTTCTTTGACCATTCTGGAGTCGAGTCTGGAAGAACGGATCGATTTCTCACCCCGCTCGGACAGGATGTCTTCGACCTACCCGCGGGACCGGCCTTTGCTCGCCTGGTTAACAATCAAAGTCCTTGGCCGAGCGTCGACAAAAGCAGCCGCGATACCGGTGGTAAATTCTTGGGATACCAACTCGGAGATGATCGACGTCCAACCTTCCGTTACCGATTAGGCAACGCCATTATTGAAGAGAAACCAGAGCCCATCTTGCGGCCCGGCGGAGCCATCCTCAAGCGCTCGTTCGGAATCACCCACAATACTGATGGCACGCTCTATTTTCTCGCCGCTCAGGGCAAGACAGTCCGAGAACAAGGAGGAACCTCCTTCCAAGTCGACGACGCCATCATTCACCTCTCAGGCTCATCACCCATTCGCCCAATCATTCGAACGGTTGACGGCCAACAGCAAATACTCGTCCCGATTGAGGGTAAAACCGCATCGTTAACCCAAACCATTGAATGGTAACAAGAAGAGGAATTTCTATGCATCTGAAAACCTATACAGCCCTTCTGCTTGCCAGCCTCACGGTTGGCAGTGCCGCCACGGTCGATGAATCCGATTACTATCGAATAGACACGCTCCCAACAGAAGACCTCAAGATGGAGGTCGGGGCCATGATGCTACGCCAAGATGGCCGTATGATGGTCGGGACTCGCACTGGCGAGATATATATCATTGAAAACGCGTATGGCGATCCATCCAAGGCATCCTTCAAACTCTGGGCCCGGGGAATCGCTCAACCTCTCGGCTTGCTCGAACATGGGGGCTGGGTCTACACCGCGCAGCGCGGAGAACTTTCACGTCTGAAGGATGTGGACGGGGACGGACAGTGTGACATATTCGAGAACGTCTGTGATGACTGGGAGATTAGCGGCAATTATCACGAGTACAACTTCGGACCGCGGCTAGGTCCCAATGGAGAACTTTGGGTCACGACCAACAAACCCTTCGGTGGGGAACCCTACGGCCGGGCCGATTGGCGCGGCTGGGCAGTGAGCATCAATCCTGAGACCGGAAAAATGACTCCCATCAGTGCAGGCCTACGATCACCTGCTGGAGTCGAGGATAGTCCATGGGGTGATGTGTTCTACACCGACAATCAAGGAGAATGGTGCAACGCCTCCAAGCTTTCCCATCTCGAACTTGGCGATTATCATGGCCATCCACACGGACTGATCACCAAAGATAAAGCCGGCGCCCCCTTCAACGAGTTTCCTCAACCCGTCTCTGGAACGTGGATGAAGGACATGCATCTCCAAAACCCCAATTTCAAGATGCCAGCGGTCTGGTTTCCGTATGACAAGATGGGCAAAAGCCCAAGTGGCCTCAAATGGGACAAAACTGACGGGGGCTTTGGACCTTTCGCGGAACAACTCTTCGTTGCAGACCAACACCACGCCAGTGTGATGCGAGTCGTTCTCGAAGAGGTCGACGGCCATTGGCAAGGCGCCTGTATTCCCTTCCGCGAGAAATTCCAATGTGGGATTATCCGCATTTGCTTCGGCAAGGACGATTCACTATTTATTGGGCAATCCAATGCTGGTTGGGGAGGTCGTGGCAACAAGAACTGGGGCGTCCAGCGTCTTCATTGGACGGGCAAGACTCCCTTTGAAGTCCATTCGATCAAGGCTCGCCCCGACGGATTCCAACTCACCTTTACCCAAGCCGTGGATCCAGCCAAAGCGGGGGACATTGCTAATTACAGCGGTGAAAGCTACACCTACAAACTCGAGAGCCGCTATGGCGGTCCGGAAGGCGATAAGAAGAAGTTCACCGTCACTTCAGCTCAGGTTGCCGCGGACGGGATGAGCGTCATTCTACAGATCGATGAGCTTCGAGCGGGGTACGTCCACGAGTTCAAGTTCCAGAATCTCTCGAACCAAGATGGAACTCCCCTCCTCCACGAGGAGCTCTACTACACGTTGGTAAACATCCCAAAGAATTTGACGCTCTAAGCCGGCGCCTTCGAACGGGAAGAAGGGAGACGATTGTGCTCGTAGGAATTCTGTCAGATATTCACGACAATATCAGCGCCTTGCAAAAGGCGCTGATAGGACTCCAATCTGCAGAGGCCCTGCTCTGTTGCGGCGACCTTTGTTCTCCCTTTGTTATCAATGCGCTTGGTAACGGGTTTTCGAAGGAGATTCACATCGTCTTTGGGAATAACGATGGCGATCTCTTCCGCATGACTCAGAATAGCCGCGCCTTCTCGCAGATGCATCTCCATGGAGAGATGGCAGAACTCGATCTCGGTGGCCATCGATTCGGAATGAATCATTACGATACAATCGGGCGAGTCTTTGCCGATTCAGGTCGCTATGACGTTGTTTGTTTCGGTCACAACCATCAGTTTGAGATCTCCCAAGTCGACAATACAACCCTCATCAATCCGGGAGAAATCCTCGGTAGTTTGTCTGGCAGTTCCACCTACGTCACCTACGACACGAAGGAAGCGACACCTCGCCGTCACGACGTATAGTATCGAGGCGGGATAGCAACGAACTCGCTTAGTTCAGAGAAGGATGCGGGTCAAAACCGGCACCATGCGCTTGCCGATAGAAGTCACTTAGATGAGCCATGACATCGAGAGCGGCGGCTTGACAGGCCTCAATATACAGTTGCATCTCGGTTAGATCCGTGTGCTCGATTCGAACAATGAGGGCTTCTTTTAAAATGAGCAGCACCTCGCTAGATTCAACCCCAAGCTCGCCAAGACCATGGGCCAGGACGCGGCTCTTACTAAATAAATCTGTGGTGAGACGCCCACTTCCTCCCTTAGCGATGCAATCCACAATCTCGAGGAAACAATCTTGAGCGACCTTCACCTGAGTTCCACTGATACCAGTCTCTCCTATCAGCAGCGGCCGTGTGCGCCTCGAGCGGGAGTTCTTCCCACGCGTATCGGATTGTGTTTTTCGATAGGCAAGCGATTGGGCGACCATGCAGCGAACGGATGAGCGACAGATTGCCTTATCGATTGCACGGCTCAAGACCTCAGGGCTGAGCCGGTCTTTCATCAGGTAATCACTGCCACCCAAGCGGTAGGTCATTGCCGCAAGCGTTTCGTCTCCCTGACCTGAATAGACCACGACCGCCAGATTTCTACGAATAAACCCAGGCATCAAATGCATCGAATTCTTAGCCCCACGATCGAAGTTTAGAAGCACACAATCTGGCAAGCCCTCCGCCAGATTTGACATAGCGTCCTTGGCTGATGTTGCCACCACAACCTCAAAGTCCTCTGAGAGGTAGCGAACAACCCGTTGACGGTCGATTTCATCATCGTCAACCACCATTACCCGCCGCTTAGAAACGGTTCGTTGCGTGAACGCTGCCATTTTTCTCTATCCTTAGAACGTTTGTCCGTCCGAGGCTCCGCCTCAGCCACTCGTGCGGCAAATAGCCTGATCTATTTCATCCGCTGCTTTCATATCGGCAGGATAAGAGAAATGTTTAGCAACACTGAGTATCTCCCTGAGCGCTTGGTGTGTTCCCTAGTCCTGCTCGAGCAATTCCGAAGCGAACCAGGGAACATCGCGATCTCTCGATTTCTGCCGTTCACGGGCAACTAAATCGTCTACGATGGGCGGTTTCCCGGGCCTCAGGTAGCTACCAATCGCAGCAATCTGCGAATCGCCCAAAATCGACAGCGGAGGCATTTCAGGAAGAATATTTGGCGTCTTGTAACTCTTGCCCGCGACTTCGACTGGGCCTTGCATACCGTGCAGAATGATCTGAACAAGTCTGGCCGGGTTTTCAACCCATTCAGAACGTTTCAATGGAGGAGCCATGGGCCTTACCCCTTCGCCGTTCGTTCCGTGACAGCCGGCACAAATAGAAACAAAGAGTTCCCGCCCCTCTCCGCCGCTATCAGCCGGAGTATCTCCGTGACGATCAGGTGGATTCGGATCCCAATGATGGCCTGGCCAAGAAATCACTGAATCGAGTTTGGTTGCGAGCTCCCTCAGAGAGGAATTCTCCGACCGCACAAGCTCATTGTATTCGGCGGGTTTTCCAGAAAAGGGAATCCGTCTTCCGTCGCGCACACGAACCCCTTGAGAAAGGCCCGAAGAGAGACTTTCAAACGCCCATCGACCTTGGTTTGCTTCGTCATTCAGATGGCCAAAGAGCAGTTGACACTTGATCGGATCCCCTTCTGCCACGACCGCCGCTGAGAGCGCATGAAGCATCGCCCGCTTCCCAGGACTAGGCAGTCGCCACTCCGGATCAGTCAAGAGGGCTTGTAGGAATGCCAACTCCCACCCCCCAAGGCCGCTGATCGCACCTTCGCGAATCAGCCGCTCTTCGGCTCCTCTCTTGAGGATTGCTTGAAACACCGAGAAGCCTCGGGGCTGAGGCAATTCACCGGCACTGAGAATGGCTTGAAACATTCCATCCAATGATAGCTGGTCCGACATCGATTCAAGTTTCTCCAGTAGGGCTTCCTGCCTTGCTGGATTTCCGCGGGAAAGCGATTCAGCCACCCGAATGGCCACCGTTTGAACCGCCATTGAGCGATCATCAATAAGCCCGAGGCAGGTTTCAAAGGCACGCTGAGATTCAGGCCGAGAATTCGAGCGAAGACCACTTGCCCTCTTGTTCAGTTTCCACAAGCGAGGCACCTCGTTAGCGCCTACTCCCTCAACAACAGATCGACCCTCAACGAAGAGATCCATCACCAATCCCTCCATTGCCCATAGGGCGTGCACGCGACCATACCGACTCGTACTGGAGAGCGCGTAGTCGATCAGGAGTGATAGACTCCCCGCGTCGCGCCGTTCTATCAGAAGCGCCTGGGCCGTATCCCGAACCCATCCATTAGGATGCCCTAAATAATCGATCAACGCATCAGAGCTTTTATGAGGCAATTGCCAATTGCGCGCTGTCCCGCGTCCCCCTCTAACAATACGATAGATGCGCCCCAAATGAATCCCCTTCTCGAGATCACGCTTTAGAGTCTCGTTCCTGAGATACTTGGTCATGAACATGCCGTATTGGGAAATCCCCCGGTACATATCAAGCAGCCACAGATTTCCATCGGGACCATTCGCAAGGCCTACGGGACGAAAGCGTTCATCCGTCGAGGCAAGGAACTCATGATCCGGATAGGCGAAACGTGATGAAATTCCCATCGCTTGATCGATCACTAAATTCCGCTTCACCAAATTGGCGGCGGGATCACAGACAAAAGCGTTCCCAACGAAATCCAGCCCATACGCATCTCCTCGATAGATAACCGGACTGCAAGAAGACGCGAAGACATGCAGACGCCCCTTTTCATCCAACACATCGGGCAAATACCCTCGGTTGACGGCCGTATTCATCCTCAACGGAAATACCCGCTGATCCGTGGCCACGTAGAGATTCAACCCGGCCTGAGAAGGATGATTCGAATTTCTCCCCATGTAGTTTGGAGGAGAGAAGTCTCCTAACAATTGGCTATTATTAATATTGTAGAATAACCGTCCTCGGTTGTCTTTCGTCAGCCCCCATTGACCACGAAATTCAGTCTCTTGGCGCAGCCATTGGTTTCCGAGCAATCGATAGCGTGTCCGGGACTTAGCGTTGTAGATCCAATTGTCTAGGCCCAACATCAATCCATTCGGCGCATGCTCGACATTTCCTCTGCCAAATTCAGCGTCAATCAAATGATTCACATCGGCCTTTCCGTCACCATCAGTATCCTTCGCAAAAAACAACTGATAGTCAGCCACATACAAGATCCCACCAGCAATGGGAAGCACGGAACGGGGCAAGATTAGTCCCTCCAAGAATCGACTCGAGGTGTCAAAAACTCCGTCGTGATCAAGGTCCTCAAGTAAGCTTATCCGAGATATCGGAGCCCGCTCGTTGGATCCGTCAATATCCATCATGAAACTTCGCAACTCGACGACAAACAGTCGCCCATGGGGGTCGAAGGCAAACGCGATGGGATCCTCGATCAAAGGCTCCGCCGCGGACAGTTCAATAGAAAATCCACTTGCGGGGACCAAGGTCTTGAGGCTGAGCGAAGGCGACAGTACCGGAGATGGGGGCACCTTAGGAAGTAACCGATCAGGTTCCTCATCCACCGCATTCTCCATCCCCGAGAGATTCGTCAGAGGCATCCGCTGATCTAGCGCCTTCAAGAAGGCAGCTTTGGTAACAGACTCTCCCTCCTCAGTGGTCCCAGCCTTCAAAATCGCTCCGAACACACTCGCCATTTCAGACCGTCCGAGTGACCGGTTCCGGTCCGCATCCAGGACAAGAAAAAGCCCTAAAAACCGATTCAACGATGCGCTGGATCGCCCCCGCCGAGAGCGCCGTTCCGTCAAGAGCGCCTCCTCAAACCGGCTAAGGAACTCGTCTTGAGACAAGATCCCAGAACGACCATAGTCCATTCTCTCAAACCACGCCTTCGACACCTGCAAGGCATCATTCATCGATACATGCCCAGTCCCCTGAGGATCGAGTCGAGACCAGAGTTGTACCCCAAGCGACGTCCGAGCTCTCCGCTGCCCCTGCACCTCAGCCTGCAGCGCAAGAACAAGGACGAGACTGCAGACACGAAACCAGCGCCCTATCACATTCTTTAAACAAAGGTTCATTGGAAAAACGACCTACTCACAGACATGCCCACTCACCACCAGAACCGGCACATCAAAATCTCTCCGAAATCTGGAACCGCATTCTTTTGCATCCTAGCATTTTTTAAACCGATACTTTTCGATCTCGCCTATGGCACAACAACGATCCTTGTTCCCCGTTCCGATCACGACGACTTCAACGGATCACTCACAACTACTTTCCGTAGTTGCTTTCGCGAAACCCTTGAAAGTACTTCTCTCGAATCCAAGCCGGCTGCCAGCGATCCAACTTCCGCGTAAAGGTCGAATAATCGACCTCCAGCGACACGGGGGACTCGACGGCAAGCGCCTGAGGGTCTCCCAAACGTTCCTGCCATCGCTTCATATCTGCCGTTAGTCGGCGCACTTCAGACTGATGTTCGAGAACACCGGCGAGATTATTCAATTCATGCGGATCTGACTCCAGATCAAACAAGAGCGTGTGATTGCTCTGCGGATAACGATGAAGTTTCCATTTCCCATCCGTGATCGCTCGCATCGAATCCCGAAACGGCAAGAAAGCTGTTTCACGCAAGCGTTTTGATTCGCCACGCCAAATCGGAGCCAGATCCGCTGAATCCACACCTTCGGGAACCGCGACGGACGCCAGGCCGCAGATCGTCGAATACAGATCGAGAATGTAGGTCAACGCATCCGTGCTCTGACCAGCTGGCACATCCGGCCCCATTACCAGAAAGGGCGACTGAACACTATGCTCATAAACATTCTGTTTTCCAAGGAGTCCATGGCTTCCCATCGCCAGTCCGTGATCGGCCGTGTAAACCAAGTAAGTATTGTCGGCATCAGGCAAGCGTTTCATGGCCTCAACGATTCGCCCCACCTGCTCGTCAAGGTGAGTAATAAGCCCATAGTATTCACAAAGTTGATCACTAATCATCTGCTTCGGACGCGGCCACGGGGCGAGGCTTTCGTCACGTCCTACACCAGAAACGAATCCATTGTCGAAGGGGTGTTGAGGCATAAAGTTGGGCGGCAATGGTGGACGTTGTTCGTAGTAGATCTTGCGATAGGCTTCAGGAGGATTTCGGGGATCATGCGGCGCGGTAAACGCCACATAGAGAAAGAACGGATCCGAAGAACTCTTCGTACTCTCCAGGAATTGAATTGCGGCATCGGCGAACAATTCGCTCGAGAATCCCTCCGGCGTTCGAGGGGAGACCAGATCGCCGCTCAGGGCTAAATCAACCAAGGGTACCTTGGTGTGATCCGACATCCCCCCCATGAACACGCTCCGCCCCTGCTGAAACGCACGACGTAACGTACGCTGCCCGTTGTGCCATTTTCCGGTGATAAATGTCTCATAGCCACCCTCAGCTAAGATTTCTGGAAGCAAGGGCATCCCTTCCCAATTCCTCCGATCCTTGACCCGCATCCAATGCCGCCCGGTCATAAGCATCGTTCGGCTTGCGACACAGACCGCACCGCTATAGGAACCAGCGCAATAGTTTCGAGAAAAACGAAACCCTTCCGCGGACAGACGATCGAGATGAGGCGTCTCGATATGAGGATTCCCAAAGGCGCCAACGGTATCGGGACGCTGATCGTCGGCAAAGAGCAAGATAATATTCGGTCGCTTCCGCGCAGAATCAGAGGCGGCATGGGCAACTTCAGACGAAGCAAACGCTCCTCCAATCAATAGAGCGAGCAATGAGACAAGCAATCGAGATTTCATGTGAGACACCGAAACCCTAGCGTAAGAGGGGCGTCATGAAAACCAAATTGGCCGCCGAAGTCCTTTCCCTGCCAAGAGAGTCCGATAGGCAAAACCGAGCTAGACAATCCCCCGGTTTCTCCGATTAAACTTCGACTCCATGGCGAGGCCCAACATATTGTTCATCACTACGGATCAACAACGCTTTGACCATCTAGGCCTCAAGGGACTACGGGCGATCCGCACCCCAAACCTTGATCGGCTAGGCACGGAAGGCATCCATTTTGACCGCGCCTACTGCCCCTCTCCGATCTGCACCCCAACGCGAGTGTCGCTACTAACAGGACGTTACCCCTCCTCACACGGAGCCTATACGATTGGAGTGACACCAACGCCCTTCCCATCCCCGACGCTTCCGGAACTCCTCGCACGAGGAGGCTACCGAACCGCATTATTCGGAAAAACACACTTCGTTCGACGAGCCGACGAGGCAAGGCACATGAATCAAGGCATCGAACCCTCACCAGCGTTCTTTCAACATTGGAACGGGCCGTATCTTGGATTCGAAGAGATCTTGGCAAGCACCGGGCACACGACCAACAATATTCCGTCGATTCACTATCGCACCTTTCTTGAGCAGGCGGGGGTGGACTACCATACTTGGTTTCCTCAAATGCGAAATTGCTACGACCACCAAGCCTGCGGCTCATGGAGTATTCCTTCTAAGTATCACGACACACAATGGGTCAGCGATAACACAAACGAATTCATCCGACGACAATCGAAGCAACAGCCTTGGTTTTGCTGGACGAGCTTCCAAGACCCCCACGAACCCCATCTTTGCCCCGAACCTTGGTACAGTTCTGTTGATACACGTTCAATGCCTCGCTACGAAGGCTACCGGGAGGGAGAGTTCAACGATAAGCCCGACGTGTACCGGATGTGCCAAAAGAAAGATTTCGGTGCGCTCAATGATTCTGTCGGTGCCCCGACGAGCCTCAACGGCGCCGTTCGCGACGAGGCCACGGTACCGTCTTGTTTTGGCGAGCCTGAAAAGGATGCCCAATCTCTCGCAGCACTACAGGCAACCCTTGGAATGATCGCCTTTCTCGATGACCGCCTTGGAGCCATTCTCAGGACTCTCGAGGAAACAAATCAGCTCGAGAACACGATCGTTATTTGGACCTCGGATCATGGTGAAATGCACGGACACCATGGACTCTGGGGAAAAGGACTCCCTGCCTATGAAGACGCTCAACGGGTTCCCCTACTTATCCGAGCCCCCTCGCACCTCCAAGTTCACGGCACTTCTTCTGCTCTCGTTAATCTCGTCGACCTACCGACGACTCTCCTCAAGCAGGCAGGCATCGCTCCACCAGAATCATGGCAGGGCGTGGATCTGACGCCGCTCCTGATCGGAGAGCAGAAAACGGTTCAAGATGCGATCCTCATTGAACTGAGACCGACTCAGAGCACCCTGAATCAACACACGCTCGTCACCGAACGCTACAAGCTCGTCGTTTACCAACATACTAGCGATGGCGAACTCTACGACTT
Organism: uncultured Verrucomicrobiota bacterium; assembly: GCA_913061285.1. GTDB lineage: Bacteria > Verrucomicrobiota > Verrucomicrobiia > Limisphaerales > AAA164-E04 > UBA2970. The sequence continues at coordinate 21,862 of CAJXVR010000094.1, forward strand.
AAGGCAGGACCCCAATCAGTACCTCAACCTCTGGGGAAAGCCTGCTCATCAGGAAATGCAAAAACAACTTCTCCATCGACTGGCCCGAATCCATATGGAAAGAGAACCAACGGGTCCGCCACGGGTCAGCTTCGCCTAAGGCCCGACGGTCTCCCCTGAAATCAATGTTGTCTCAGGATAGGCCGCGTGCCATCCAAACCAAAACGCTCGATGCGAGGGAATTCGTGGTAGTCGCTTCCCAAGTTTATTCGTCAGTCCGCTCTCCTCCAATCGCCAAGATTGTCCTCTCGAATCAATATATCGTCCGCCACCATCCCAATCCCCGTACCCGAGTGCCGATTCTGTCTGGTAAGCACGAATGATTCCCCACTGGTCACGCAACACGATAATCGAGATGTCATTAAACTGGCCTTCAAAAAAATTCATCGGCTCCAACGAATCAATGCTGATTGCCAAGGGACGCTGATTCGGGCCTAGACGCAGACCTAAGATCTCCGCTTTGTTGCGGAGCCTTTGATCATCAAACGGAACCGGAAACATCAGCCGATCCGTCGCAAAATACTCACGATACGCCGCGCCTTCAGAGTAATCACGTCGATGCCCGGTCACATCAGAGAGGACCAAGGTTTTCGGATACCGCTCTAGCCAGAGCTTCCAGGTCGTCGTGACGACGCTTCGCTGTTTGAGCTGAATTCCCTTTCCGACCAGAGGTCCCACGACTGGTTCCCCTCTCAAGGTACTCCACAAAGAATGAGTGGTTTCATCGAACATCAGCTTGTTTGATCGATAAAGAAAGCCGCTCGTACCAAGTTGATACTCCGTTCCTTCAAGCTGGGTTTCATAGAGAATCACTGAGCCACACAACGTACAGTAAACCCCTACAAGAGGGATTCCATCCAATGTCGTCACGAACATCTCGTGCCAGGCCAGTATACGCTGAGGATAGGCGTAGGCTTTGCCACCCACAATAATCCCGAAAACAATGTTATCGCCCTCAAGATATGCTGCCTCAGATGCTTCGACCATAATAGGATCACGGAGAGGTGGAATTCCATTCTGCCGCACCCCTCCCCACACGATTTCATCATAACGAATCTCGTGAGCCTGTCCTGGTTCAAAATAGCGCCGGAACAGAGGATCAATCGCAGCATGAATCTCAGTCTTCAAACGCAGGCTGGTCTCGGTGCTCGAAGTGCTTTGATCCCACTGCCACCGCACCCAGTCCTGCCAACTGACCGCTTCGACAAATCCAGTTTTCGCCCTTAACATTGTGTACAGTGCTTGCCGCTCAGGTCCTGCCCCCAGGAACCGGATCGTCTCGATCGCCATCCCAGGCGAATCAGGCTGCCACTGAGCCTCGATCTTCGTCAGAGCCTTTTCCCGCTGCCCCGAATCTCCATGCAAGAGATCAAGCCAAGGAACCACGCGCGCTAGCGAGGGATCAACGGGCACCTCAGCCCCTAAGAGACTCAGTGACACAATTACCAGAGCTCCAATCAATCCCAACAGCCGTACTTTCCCTCGTTTCATGAACATACGACGCTACAAATACGACAAAATTCCCATACCGCTAATCATAGGAATGACAACTGTCTCTTATACACATCTCCGAGCCCACGAGACCTCTCTACATCTCGTAT
>CAJXVR010000095.1 GCA_913061285.1 uncultured Verrucomicrobiota bacterium
TTTCTAGATCCGTCAGCACAGCCGCATGCGAAACTTCACTGCCGGTTCCAGCGGTCGTTGGCACGCAAATGAGAGGTAAGACGGGGCCCGGAACCTGATCAAAGTGAAAGTAATCGCGCGGATGACCTCCGTGGGTGAGAAGAATCGCCACTATTTTGGCCAGGTCCATGTTACTCCCCCCACCTAGACCAATGACGAGCTCTGCTTTTGTATCGCGGGCAAAGGCGTATCCCTTTTCCGCCGTAGCAATTGAGGGTTCCGCCTCGCTTCCATCGAAGACAATGCTTTCGATCCCCGCCTTGGCCAAGGACTGCAGGACCTGATCAACGAGACCAATCGAAACAAGGTTTGCATCCGTAACGACCAAAGCTCGCTGGAGTTTCCGATCCCTAACCATGCTTCCCAAGTGCCGTACCGCACCCCGCCCGAAAACCAATTGCTGAGCAGAAAAAAAACTCCAATAATCACGCATCTTCCCTAGCCTAAACAGCACACTAGCCAAGGGTCAATTCTTCGAAAAAGAACGCGACGAATCAGTCGACCAGCAATGCTTGAGAGCAGCCAGCAATCCTGGCCAATCACCGGCAAGCACCATTGCTTGGCACTGTTCAACAAAGGCTTTCGATTTTTCATCTCGTTCCCGCAATTGAGTCAGCATCTCGTTTAACTCTGTTCTTCGATACTGCTGAATCAATACCTCTAAGCGTTCTCTCGTCGCAGCGTCCAACTCACAGCCGAGAGAAGGTGGCTCACTGATCTCCGACAAGGGATCCTCAGTTTCCCTCTTGATGTCCCCCAAGAACTGTCGAACGACCCTCAGCAATTCATCGGCATCAATCGGCTTGCTAATAAAGGCATCGAAGCCATGATCAAGACAGGCCTTTTGTTCATGACTGAAGGCTGACGCGGTAACAGCAACGACGGGAACTGACTTCAATCGATCAACTTCTCGAATTCGATCGAAGACCTCATACCCCGTCATACCAGGCATCCGAAGATCCATCAGAATAACATCAGGAGTCCGGTCGTCCAGCACGCTCATCGCCGTAGCGCCGTTATTCGCCTCGAATACCGAGACGCTTAGCGATTTGAGTAGCATTCTGAGCAAAAGACGATTGTCCGGATTATCATCGACCACAAGCAATTCCGCCCGCTCCGAGACGCTCTTAATGTCGTCCTTCGAGATCACCACTGGAAGCGTCTGGACGGGAGCCAGATTCGCGGGAACGATTTCGAGAGGCACTTCCAGGAAAAACTCCGAGCCACGCCCTCTGACAGACTCTACCCTTAGCGCTCCCTTCATCAATTCAGTCAAGCGGCTTGCAATCGCCAGGCCCAATCCTGTGCCGCCCTTTTCGCGTCCAAGCTGCCCTTGGCTAAACGAGCCAAAGATCCGCTCCTTGTCGTCCTGATCGATGCCGCGGCCAGAATCTTTGACGGCAAACTGAACCATCTGAAAAACGGGTGATGTCCCACGTGTTTCCGTTGACGACTCCTTCCCTTTGAGCGTGACGACGCTAAGAGAAACCTCCCCCACATCGGTAAACTTGATGGCATTCCCAATGAGATTGTAGAGAATCTGCCTAATCCTAGTGACGTCACCGCGAACTCGCATTCGTTCTCCAAGTTCAGACTTGAACGACCAGCCCAATTGTTTCTTCCGGCAGCGCGGTTCAAAGAACTCAGAAACGTCCGAGACAAAGACATCCAAGTCAAATGGTTCCAATTCCAACTCCGCTTTCCCTGCCTCGATCTTTGAAAAATCAAGTAAATCGTTGACCAAGCCAAGCAGATGCCGACTACTCCGGTCGATAGACCCGGCCATCTGAATCCGCTTTGCATCCGGAAGATTGGCATCTCCCAGGAAGCGAGAAAATCCGACAATGGCATTCATAGGCGTTCGAATCTCGTGACTAATACTCGCAAGAAACTCGCTCTTGGCACTATTGGCCCGCTCGGCAAGGAATCGCGCGTCTTCGGCTTCCTTCTTCGCCCGGATCAACGATTGATTATTCTCCAGTGTCCGCCGTACTAGCTCAGCCCGAGATTGATTTCTCTGCCGTCCCCGAATCCATGCCAGGCAAATCGCAGGGATCGTGATGCCTCCAAATAGGACCAGAGCAATCCGTTGGAACCAAACCCACGCCGGATGCACGACAGAAAAGTGGACCTCAACCGGCTCCACGCTCGCATTCAAATCTCGATCAATTGCCAGGACTTCAATCTGATAGTCTCCGACAGGGAGACGCCCGAGTGTGATCAACGAATCGCGCGAGTGAACCCACTCCGAGTCGCTCCCTGAATTGGCGAAGCGATAGCAATAGTTTAGCTGTTGAGCCGAAGAAGATTCTGAATATCCCCGAGCTTCAATGACGATCTCTTGATCACTGAAGATCTCTCTCGAATCCAACTCTATCTCACGCCTCCCGCCTTGCCGAAGAAGCTCAGCACGCACCTCGGGATGTCCTTTCCCTGGAGCATAAACCACAACCCCGGTGCGCGTTACAATGAGGATCCGGCCATCCTGGAGCTCAGCCAGTTTCGTCACACGATTACTAGGAAGCCCATCCCCTCGCCCAAACGATGAAACTGAGTTGTCATCGATTCGATTCAGACCATTATTTGTCCCAACCCAGATACGTTGCGACGAATCAACTAAGATACTTGTGATCGCGACATCGGTGAGTCCAGCATCAACGGAAATCTGCTGAAAGCGTCTCTTTTCTGGATCATCATCGAATCGAAACAATCCGCGTCTCGTTGTACCAAACCAATAGCGATTGGATTCGACATCATCGACCATCTGCATCGGGGAATCCGCAATCAATTTACTGAGATTCGCCATTCCCCTCAACTCCCCCCCTTCGATCATCGACAAACCAGAGGCTGTCGACACCCAGAGACGGCGATCACGATCCCACATCATTCCAAGCACAGGAACGGAACTAGGCCCTCTCCACTCAGTCACAATTGACTCCTCCGACCACGTATCCCCATCGAGTCGGTAGGCACCAGTCAACGTTCCCACCCACGTCCCCAGTTCTTTAGAAACAGCAATTGAAGTAACCCATCCCACCGGTCGCACCAAACTCGTTCTCCAATCTTGCCATTCTCCATCCGCCGAATAATAGCAGACCCCACCCGTCGTCCCGATCCAAACACCACCCAAGGAATCGCGCTCCAGACAGGTAATGTGATCACTCGGAAGTTCAGGTGTGTTGGACGAGCGATGTATCTGCACCGTTTCCCCACCACGAACCCTCAAGATACCAGAAGAGTTCGTTCCTAAGAACAGCTCGCCGTTCTCAACCATTCGTCCCGCGGTGAAAAAACTCGTCGGCCCATCCATTGCAATCTCAGTGACATTAGGATTGCGAAACCGCGCCAGGCCATCAAAGGAAGAACAGGCCCACACCCTACCGCTTGGACTACAAACAACAGAATCAATCGAAAGCGAAAGCAAACCAGCCTCGCGGGCCGAGTGAATCACGCGCCCCTGAGCGATCCGATTGACGGTTTCACCCGCAGCCCATAGATCCCCATCAGACCGAACGACCAACTCCGTGATACTCCCCCCAAGCCGGGCTTGCTCCGTTCTGGTAATCTCGGCCGAATCAGGCGCATCGCGAAAACACAGTACAACACCATCCGCCGCATTGAGATAAACCTGATTCGTCCCATCTGCCGCGAGACTGCCGTAGGAACTACGCAGAATCGACCGATCCTGTTTCCAACCGTCAATCATGTCGAGTGCGCCACCAAAATACCGGTGCAACCGGTTACTCGGACCCGCAATCCATAGACTGCCTTGAGAACTCACGACGATACTCTGAGCCGCAGCAAGCCGATAATTTCCAACGCTGGAAGCCATTTGAAATCGATCGTCACTATATCGAAGAACCCCCATCATTCCTGCGATCCAAACGTCGCCGTCCTTCGACACGAACAAGTCATTCAAACGCAGCAGCAGGCGACCGAACGAACGGAACTCAAACAGCTTCCCCTCTTCAAAAACAAATAATCCCCGAGATCGATCAACGATCCAAAGCAAGCCCGACGCATCAAACACCATTCGATCAAAGGAAAACCCCGCTCCATCCCCAGAGACTGGGTAATGGATGTATTCAAATCCATCATAAGTGAACAAGCCCAGGTTCGTGCCCACCCACAATATCTCGTCTTTGTCAACAGCCAACGCCCCCACCACAATCCCTGGAAACAACTCTCGAAGATTGGCCGTTAACCACTCACCATCTTGTGCCCAATCTGGAGCTCGAACCTTTAGGGGAGCACTCTCAAGCCATGGCACAACGGAACGTTGATCGATCGCTCGTTCAAGGACCTGCACTGAGGCTACGCCCCCGGAGTCTCGCAGCTCAAGGGAATCGATCGTCGCCCCCGCAATCTCATAGGGCCCTGCCGGGAAACGCTTTTCAAATTCGCCATTCTCATCGCCAACAACCAACACACTCGGCCAATTCGGAAACTTGGAAGACTGGACGTGGATAACATCTCTCAAGAAACCTGAAGTTGAGGCATCAGATTGAATCTTACCTTTAAAGGTCACTAGCCGATCCCCTGGATCCATGAAGAAAACGTCTCCGTAGCTTAGAGATTCATATTTACCAACCCCAGGGCCCCAAAGAATATCCGACACAGAAGCATCCTCGTCCACGTCGTAAAAACCAACATCGATGCCGGCAAAGCCACCCGCCTGAAGCCTTGCTTTCCCATTACTGAGAGACTCGACCTCAATGCGCATTTCGAACATCCAAGTCTCGCCCCGATCCCTTTGGGCGATCGTGGCAATCCCCTCGACAGGAGTCCATCCCCTGCCGACCTGACTCATCCACCCGGAGAAGTCACGGCGAAGATGAAAATAATAGTTCAATGATTCCCCTCCAGAATCCCCGACAAGCAAAGGCCTCAGATCAAGAAACAGCCCCAAGCGATCTTGGTGCTCAGGGTTCGAACGATCCATGGGGACCCGAGACTGATCATGAACCTCGAACCCAACATAAATCGCCCCTTCTACAAGGTTATAGGCAACTTGAAAATAAGCATAGCCATCGTGGGAGTCCGTGGGATAGTCGAAGTGTTGAGCAGAACTTACTACCTGTCGATCAATGAGCTGGGGCCAATCAGACAGATCTCCATCGACAGTGATTCCAGTGGCAGGAACCGCAAAGATCGATGCACCGTTATCGGCAAACATTACCCCCCCGCACAGAAAAGCGACGCATCCCAGACCTGCCCAGAGAAAATGAACCACTTGGCTACGCACTTTAAGCAGGTTGGTTAAGAAATTGAATCGACTTCCACCACCGGACATCCATTTCAATCCAATACAAGCCTAGCTCGAGATCTTGTTCAATCTCGAAACCTCGCAGAATTACCTTCTCCCCAGGACTTCGCTCCAATACCATTCTCAGTCGTTTACGAATCAGTTCAATATGAGCATCACGCGCGCCCTAACCTTTCTTGTCCTTCTCCTAACGTCGCTTTCCTGCAGCCAGGCTAATGACCAAGGACCGATCAGTTCTCCTCCCCCATCCGCTACGAACCCTGGAAACAATACCAATTCCACCGAGGCGTCGTATTGGAAGTACCCGAGCCTATCATCATGGCTAGACGCGTGCAAATCCCTGCCAACAAACCGTTCTCTCAACGGACGTCTACCAGCGAAAAGCCTCCTCCCCCTAAGCGCCCAGGAATTCAATAAGGCACTTGACGCGGTCTTCGCGCAGATCAAAGGAAGCATTCTAGCCGAAACCAATCGTTGGACAGGAGAAACTCTAAACGCCGAGCAATTCTTCGACACGACCCGAGTCTACGTAGAAAACAAGGGGGTGACCTTTAGTCCCTTCGCTCAAAAACTCGAAGTTGAGCCCGGCACAAAGCTCATTGTACACGGAGACTTTCACGGAGATATTCATTCACTCAACGCACTGTTGGAGCGATTGAACCAGCAGAAGATTCTCGACGGGTTCAAAATCAACCGCCCCCAAACGCAATTCCTTTTTCTGGGCGACTACACGGATCGAGGTCTCTACGGCTCGGAAGTCATCTACACGCTCCTGCGACTGAAGCTAGCAAATCAAGACAAGGTCCAGCTAGTACGAGGAAATCACGAAGATCTGTCACTCACTGCAAGATACGGTTTCTTTGCTGAATTGGTTGGGAAATATGGAAGAGACTATGATTTGAGAAAACCACTTCGCTTCTATGATTTCCTACCTGTTGTTCTCTACCTGGGCTGCAACGATAGTTTCGTTCAATGCAACCACGGAGGGATGGAGCCAGGATTCAATCCAATTAATCTATTAGAATCCAATCCGACCACCGCCTTTCAACTTCTAGGAACCCTTCAGCAGGCAAGCTACCTCAAGACTCATCCCAATTTCCTTGAAGGCGTCACTCCAAGATACAAGAGCCAATACACTTCCATGCTTCGCGACTTCCGCCCCAATAGTCCGGTCGACCCAGTCACTCTGGGCTTTATGTGGAATGATTTTTCCATCCTAAGCAGCGATCCTCCCCTTTCACATAATCCCGGAAGAGCTTGGGTCTATGGACAAGCAACGACTCAACACATTCTCAAACACTCCAGCAGCGACACCCATCGAGTTAGAGCCGTCATTCGAGCTCATCAGCATTCAAGCTTGATTGATCCGATGATGCGAAGATTAGTTGGCTGCCGAGGTATTCATCGACATTGGCAAAGCAACGACACCACGGCCCTCCTCAACGCAGACCCACGCCAACTAGAGACGATTCTCGAGAGCCAAGCCGTCAGGAACCTGAGGGATGGATCTGTATTCACACTCAATGTCGCACCAGACAGTGCCTACGGCATTGGTTGCAAATTCGATTTCGACACCTATGGTGAGTTGGATACGGCCAAGGAATTTACGGACTGGACATTGACCGTCCACAACATCGAAAGCGAACGTTGGTAGGCCAATCGCCCCCACTACTCAAACTGCAATTCAACCGCGGCGTAGAGATCAGCTAATTCAATAAACAACTTTTCAAGCCGTTCGTAGTACACCGATTCATCGTCAAACGATTCCTTCTGATCACGCAGCTCCAGCACCTGGAGCTCTAGAGCGTCACGTTTTTCACGCAACGCTTTCGGCATTTTGCGTTCGAACTCGCTCCGTATTAGATGAAACTGATGCGCCCGACGGCCATCAGCTTGAGACTGCTTCTTGGACTTCTTGATGACCCTCACCCCTCGATACCAGTCAGCACCAGTCCCTCGAGCATCTCCAGTATCGTCGATAAGTGCATGCTCTGATGCGAGCCGCCCCTCTAACGAGTAGAATTCCTCCGTATCCCGAGCGCCCTTGAGGAATGCTTCCAAGAGAGAGACCTGTCCGTCCTTGTCAAAATCAGCCTCAAGGCTGCCTATCGCATCCGAGACATAGCCGCCAAAACGAGAATAGTTCACCTCATAGCCACTCTTAGTGGCTGACAGAATCACTCGGTTCTTGCCGGAGAGACGATTAATGAACGGCGCACTTGCGGAAAACCCGCTGATTAAAGCCATCGGGCGGCGGCACGGTTCCAGCCAATTTGCCAGATCCTCTCCCGAAATATCAGGCCCTTTCAGATTAAACTTCCCACGCTCTCCATTGAAAGTGCCGTGCCCGTTCAGCACCAACCAAAGTTGTCCATCCTCCCGATTGACTTGCTCTTCCAGGACCGCTCTCAGACGTTCCCGATCGGTAACTCCATCTTCAGTCTCCTCGTCGCCGCCAATGAAGAACACATCAGCATTTGCTTCCATACCAGCAACCCGCCACTTCTCTGATCTCGCCAAGAAGACTTCGGAATACTCGTCTGCCCCGGCAATGCCAGTGACGATGACGAGAGTAATCTGATCGTCATTGACGTCACCGTAAACCGGCAAGCCAATGGCGAAGCAAAGTAGAAAGAGTTGTAAGTATCTCATGCTAGGCCTCGGGTTCTTCGAACACCCCATTCTGCCACAAAACAACCAATTGCGATCGCAAAGAGCCACGCCGTATGCCACATCGGCGACGTGATCTCTTCCGTTACGGGGACTTGCCGCGTCGGCAAAGTCTTGACGAATGCCAAGAGATTATCGCGCTCAACAACCTGGCCTCCCGTCTGTCGCGCAATTCGTTCCATCAGCTCCCGATCTGGATTGAGCGAGCGAAACTCTTCGGAAGCCGGATCTGAACTCCAGCCCGCCTCGGCACTCCCGACCGTCAAGCCATTCATGTCAGTCACGGACGCTTCCACTGCATAGCCTCCGGTCTGCCGAGGAATGTAGACGGCCTCATAGAGTCCCACCTCAGTCGGAGAAGGTTCCGCCACGAGATGCACGACATTCGTGCTAAGTGTCATCGCTTCTCTGATCGCCGAATCGACTCCTTCCCTAGGGTTATCGAGCGTGAGAGACTTCACATTCAAGGTCACGGTGGCATTCTCTGTTGGCCAGAATTTCTTATCCTTGACCCGAACTCCAATAGTAACAGCCTGATTGGCATCCGCAGGCACCCGGTCGACACTCATTTCAATCTGCTCCGGCGAATCAGCGATAAGCCATCGAATGAGCTGGCGCCACGCCTTTCCTTGCTCACCGCTCTGAGCTTTGTCGTGCATTTGCCAACGCCAAAAATCACCGATCATCATCGCAGCGGTCTTGCCTTTCCCGTATCGTTGGACGGCAAGCCCAGGATATTCGTTCCCCGTCGTCTCTTCCTTCGCGTTTAACAAGACCGTTGCTCCTGGTTTCGGCGCCCCTACCTTGCTAACCACTTCAAATTCAGGCATCGAATCAAGTCGATCGTTCTCTTGGTTTTCGGTCGGCCGAAGGCGAACCCAGGGCTCTAACATCCCTTCTCGCGTAATCTCAAGGCGCGCATCATCAACCGGCGCGTCGTCCTCTCGCTGATTCAAATAGACAGGAAGCATCGCTCCCACCGGAGTTTCGGCGTAACCGCCATCTATCAGCGAACCATAGCCTCCTAAAGCAAGAAAGCCCCCACCTCGTTCCGAAACGTATTTCTGCATCAATGACATCTGATCCATGCTGAAGAATTCAGACTCTAGATCGTCAACAATGATCGCCGCATACCCGTAGAGATCTTCGGCTCGTTTGGGAAAACCGCCTACGAGCTCACTCTCATCGCGAATATTCAAGCGAGTCATCACGGCTTGGTCGTACTGTTCGGTCAATTCATCCTGCTTATCAAACCCGCGAAACAAAGGATTACTCGTCTCGCCTCGGCGCCCTTTGAATTCAAATTTGGGAGCTCGCTTCGCCACTCGGATCAATCCCACTAGTTGCACTTGATCGTCTTCATACAACGCTCGATTCAAGAACTTGTATTCCCAATTGGGCCTTCCGGCCACATAGAGAATCCGATAAGGTCCGCCGCTCCGATCGACAACCAGAACTCGCTGATTGTTAGCCATCGTCGCCTCACTAAGATCCGTCGATTGTTCGACTTCAGCCCCCTCGCTCACTTCGGCCACAGCGTTTCCCTCTTCGAGCGCTACCTGCAGCTGATAGAACGAAACACCGCTTTCAGATGGCCGGAACTGAAAGCGATAGCTAAGTGTCGTTCGATCTCCCTTAACCGGCTGCACCTGTTGTTCGGTTTGAGCTCCCCCTTCACGATCCGCTTGGGAAGACTCCGCATCACGCCCGCTCCATGCTGGAATCAGCTTTGCCACCACATTGCTCCCATCAAAGCCATCCACATCCACTTCCGCTGAAATAGTCACTGGCGCATCCTCAAAAGCGGTCTCAGAAATCGCAACATTTCGGATCGAAACATCGCGCACGCGCTCATCCGTTCCGGAAATCACCGGGTAAATGGGAGGCAAGCCACTCAAATCCAGCTCATCATCAGCCAAATCCGTGGCATTGCCATCGCTAAACAGAAGCACGCCGGCGAGTGGCTGTCCCTCAAAGCGTTGTGCAAGCGATGATAGGCCAGTCAACAATCCTGAAGCTCGCCCATCAAATCGAAGATCGGCAAAGGACTTCACACCGTGAAGCCGCGTATCGAAGAGATAGCGGCGGACTTGAAACTGCGTATCAAGTTCATCTCGCCACATGGAAGGCTCATCAACGAGCAAATGGAGCAACTCCTCCCCCCGGCTTTCACTCGCACCCTGATCACGAATCTGCATGCCTTGACTGTTATCAGCGAGAATTGCCAACACATTAGCCCCTGGTTTCGCCCGTTCTTCGGTCCAGAGCGGCTCCAGTAAGCAGAGAAAAAGGAGCGTAAATCCGATAATTTTGAGAGCCACGCAGATTTGCTTGACGCCTCGCGGACTATTCAGACGCCAATAGGAGAAAAGCAGAAGTGCAACAGTCGCTCCGAGCCAAAGAATGGCCGGCACAACCCAGTTCTGACCGGAAAATACAATATTACCCAAGACCATAAGCCACTTCGGTCAACTCTGTGCTGCTAGCCTGCCGTAATTCCGTGAAATTGCGAATGAAATATCACCATAAGAGTAACTAAGCAAGACGCCGTGAATCCACCATTCGTTACCAAAATTAAGGTTCAACTGCGATGGCGCCGTCTCGCACAGCCTTTTCACCGTCGACCCGCCACCAGAGTAAGCCAGCACATGCCAGGGTCAGCATGAGATTTCTTACGAATGAAACTCCCGCTGATTCGAGCCAATGCAACAAATTGGCACTAAGAAAATCCAACTGAAAACAACCACAGGACAACTCCAGTCCACGAACCCAAGCCTGTCCCGTAACGAGCGTAAAACAGCACAGCAGCGAGAAAACAGAGACCGCAGCAATCTCACGCCACCACCCGGTCACCAAAAGGACCCCACAGAGAAATTCAAAGACAGGAAGAAAAAGCGCCAACAATCGGGCAACGAGCGCAGGCACCGGGAGCTGAAAGCTATAGATCGATTCGAGAAAGCCATAAGGATCACCGAGTTTTGAGCCTCCCGAGAAAAGGAACAATAGCCCAACAAGTCGCCAGCCATTCTGTCTAGTCAGCACGATACTCAATCTCAGTTAAAACGACCGCTGAAGCTTCGGCCCTGGCCCTAGTGTTCTTGGCGCAAGTAGTCCTCATACCCTCCCTCATAAAGCCACAAATGCGCATATTGAAACTGATCTCGCAACTTCTTAGCCAAATATTCAGAACGCTCACAATCAGTGTCCCCACAATAGATGATCAAGTGACGATCCCGATCATACTGGTTCGCAAAGAGCGCTTCGGGTTCAACAGTTGTGAACGAAAATGGCAGACTCACGGCACCGGGAATGTGGCCGGCATCAAAACTCCATTTTGGCCGAGCGTCGACAGCAACGGCGTCGACAGAGGCCAAGAGCGTCTTCATTTCAGCCCACGAAATGACCGGAAAACCCGACTCAGAGAAGGGGCCTGTATGTTTTTCGAACACATCGGAATTAGCTGCCGGCGCTACCGAAGAAGGTACGAGAGCCTCATTGTCTTCGCCCTCAGGATCATCCCGCAAGACAAGCCCGTTTGGGTTCAGGGTATTGAAAACAGCCGACCCAACCACACAAATTAAGATGAGCGCGGCAAACTGCCACCCCTTTGAGAAACGTTTCATTGTTCAAAGCCAAGGATCAGAGAGAGCCCCGATGACAACATCCTGAATGCTCCTCGTCCGTCACACAAACGCACGAACTCAGCAGCACTGATTACACAATAAAGAAGGGGCCAGGTCAATGACCTGGCCCCTTTGTGAATTAACTAATCGACCGACTACTCAGCAATGAAGAATACCGCATCCCCATCGAGACTGATACTCGCGGGAGAGCTTGCACCTTCGACTGCCTCGTAAGGTCCAGTAACGCTTGAAGAAGACTTCAAGGTTCCCGTGTACTCGATCGAGAACGATCCATCAGCGAAGCTGAATCCAGTGATTTCACCTGGGTCGCCACCGCCTGGAACTGGGGGTTCAACGACAGGTGGCAAGACCACCCCAGGCTCTGTTCGAAGCACAGAAGCGGCATCCGTGACAGGATTCCCAGCGTTACCCGCTTCAAGCACAGAAGCGATTTCAGGGGCACTCAGGCTTCGATCCCAAATGGCAACATCATCAATGCTACCACTGAAGGAGAATGCGGTCTCGTCAAGAATCGGTTCACCACCGAAGTCAACGCCACCGTTGTCTAGATCTTCAGGCAGGTTCAAGACAGCACCAAAAGCGAGCCATGGGAATTCAGGCTCATTGATCGTTCCAAGATAATCACCGGACGCAATCACTTCGCCATCCCAATAGAGCGTTACGGAAGCTCCATTGGCAGTCATCGCAATGTGATGCCATGAACCACGTTCTGAATCTGGCACCTGTCCCACTGCAGCTGGCTCGTTTGGACCGACTCCGATGATACCGGTAGGCTGTGGGTTCAGCGCATCAAACGGGAAGTTTACACCAAGCTGAAACTGACCGAAGCGACCCTCAGTCGTATTGGGAGCCCAGTTACGGACGATCGCACCCCAATCCACACCTTCAGGTTTGATCCATGCGGATACGGTCATCGCATCGCTTGGCTTCGTGTAGCTATCAGCAAGGGCATACTGCCCGTTTCCGTTCAGTTCAAGCGCCTCGCCAATTTGACCGGAACCAAAACCAGCGCCTTCTTTAGGATCAGCACTCGCTCCACCGCGTGTGTTACTTCCATCCCCATCGAATGGATAGTGGGCAACAAGTCCGGTCAGAATATCATTCGATTCCAAGACACTGACGACAGCGGCGCGGCTAAGAATGCGACCAGCAGGATTTGTGACTGCCGCTGAATACACACCGGCGTCGGCCTGAGTCAACGCACCAATCGAGAAGGTATCAGAGGTAGCCCCACCAATGGGCTGACCATCCTTGAACCACTGAATGCTGGTTTCCTCTCCTTGAACCTCAATGCTCAGGTCCAATCCGCCACCTTCAACACCATTGGTTGATTGAGGGCTCTGCGTAATCGTTGGAACAGGCGGCGCTGCCGGAGGATCGAGCACCAATTGAATTCCATTCAAACCAGGTCCTTGACCGTCGCCGTTATTAGCCCAGAAGCGAACCAGGATTTCACCCGTCGCCGTAGGCTCAACGCCACTGAAGATCATCATGTTACCAACACTACGATTTTCAGCAGAATCCGCAGTGACGAGCACAAAGCCAGGAGATGGGTTGTACTCATCCGAGTTTTGAGGACGGATGAAACGTTGTTGCGTTCCGTTGCCACCTTCAACCTCAACGTTCATGTCGTAGAATTCAAGAGGCACTTGAACACTATAGAGTATCACTGTGTGGCTTCCCGCTGGCACACCGAAAAAGGCAACCTCAGGAAACTCATCAATTTCAGGGTCCTTGGTATTCGTTCGTACCATTCCATTCAGCAAGCGCTGCGTTGGATTCCCATCGCCAGTACCCACGCCCCAAGTTCCGTCAGTGGTGAATTCGATCCCAATACCAGAAACTTCTTCATTGTTACTGTTCACTGGCGCAGCTTCGACGGCCGTTCCGTCTTCGTCGAACCCAGAAATGACAGCAAGATCATCCCCTGTTCCGCCATTAAGGTTGTTCCAATAGGCTTGAGGATGGAATCCTGCAATGTCCGAGGCATCCATTGTGGTCGGAGCACCATTGGCGCCTCCACCAATCCAATTGTAACCGATACTTACCGTATCCGAAGGTTCAAAGATACTGAGTGCGACAGCGTTACTGATCTGGCCTTCACAACCAGGGGTTGAAACAATCGCTCGGAAAAGCGTTCCGTCAGCGTCAGCACCGACATTGGCGATCGATAGAGATGCACTTGTCGCGCCTTCGATTTCAGAGAACTCATCGGCTCCGACAGCCATACTCTCCCACTGAACATTCCAAGGTCCTGTTGGCACGACTGTCATGGTGGCGGTCGCACCCGCTAGAACCGGGGTATCGGAAGGCTGGAGCCGGATGAGGCCACTATCGACAAGTGTTAAGTCTGAGCAGTCACCTCCAGGTCGAGGAAAGAGCTCTACGTCAGCGATCTGCATACAGCACGTACTACCATCAACCGTTGGAAAAATCACCCGATAGGTGAGATACGGAGTGGTGTTATCGAAGAAGATATAGTTCGTCGCGAATCGATCCGCAAATGCAGCCACAGATCCTGATGAGATTTCTGTGAACTCCACACCATCATAGGAACCTTCCAAGGTGTAGGTCGTTGGATCACGATCTGGAGCGTCGTTTGCAGACTGAAGCGACATTCCGATGATCTCGGTCAAACCAACGCTCGGTGTCACGGTAAAACCGGTGTCGCTGATATCAAAGTTGAGATACTTTGTTGGGGCATTGTCGATGACATTCGTGACACCTTCTGAACCAGGACTGTTGGCTGAAGTCGCCGTGATGGCATCACCAGGTTGCGTCACGTCCCCAGGAAGCTGAACACCAAGGAATTCAACTTCAGCAATTTGCATACAACAGGTACTGCCGCCGACCGTAGGGAAGATGAGGCGATAGGTTAAATAGGCAGTGCTATTGTCAAAGAACAAGTAGTTCGTTGCGAATCGATCCGCAAATGCGGCCACCTCACCAGAAGAAATCTCCGTGAAGTTTTCACCATCATAGGAACCTTCCAAGGTGTAGGTCGTAGGATCACGATCCGGGGCGTCGTTTGCAGCCTGCAAGGACAGACCGTTCACGATAGTCAAGCCAACAGAAGGCGTCACCGTGAAACCCGTGTCGCTGATATCAAAGTTCAGGTACTTGGTAGGTTGGCCATCAATCGCATTGGTGACCCCCTCAGAACCGGGGCTATTAGCTGAGGTAGCAGTAATCGCGTCGCCTGGCTGGGTGACATCGCCAGCCGCCTGGGTACCCAAGAACTCAACCTCGGCGATCTGCATACAACAGGTACTGCCATCAACCGTTGGAAACAGAAGTCGGTAGGACAGATAAGGAGTCGTATTCTCAAAGAAAATATAATTTGTTTGGAAACGCTCAGCAAAATCAGCGACGTCACCAGAAGAAATCTCGGTGAACTCCACTCCATCATAGGACCCTTCGAGAGTGTAGGTGATGGCGTCACGATCAGGCGCATCATTCGCCGACTGTAGTGACAAACCATTGACAACCGTCATTCCTACGGAAGGAGTCACGGTGAACCCTGTGTTACTAATATCAAAATTGAGATACTTCGTAGGTGCATTATCAATCGCATTAGTCACCCCTTCAGACCCAGGACTGTTGTCTGAGGTCGCGACGACAGGATCTCCAGGCTGGGTCACATCACCAGGGGCTTGCGCACCGAGCAATTCAACTTCAGCAATCTGCATACAGCAGGTGCTTCCCGTCACCAGAGGAAAAATCAACTGGTAGCTTGTATAAGGAGTACTGTTTTCAAAAAACACGTAGTTCGTTTGAAATCGCTCGGCAAAGGGAGCAATCGTTCCAGAGGAGATCTCAGTAAACGTCGTGCCGTCATAGGAACCGGATAACACGTATGTCGTGGGATCGCGGTCAGGCGCATCATTGGCCGATTGAAGTGAAAGGCCATTGACGATGGTTAATCCGACCGACGGCGTCACGGTAAACCCAGTATCCGTAATATCGAAATTAAGATACTTGGTTGGCGCGTTATCAATTGCGTTGGTGACGCCTTCTGAGCCAGGACTATTTGCCGAGGTCGCCGTGATGGTATCACCCGGCTGGGTCACGTCAGCGAGCTGAGCGCGTGCATTTTGAGCCAGCGCTAACGAGAGCGCGGCGAGGAGGGACAAGCCCTTCAGAATCTTCATAATAAGACTAGGTTCTTTTTGGTTATTCCGAGTGTTCTTGGGAACCCCTAAGCTTTTTTCCCCACCAACAAAAGGTCAAGCGAAATTGCCTAACCTCTTCTCCTCTTGGACTGAATTCAGCGAAATTTGCAGATTATCCCAAATGAAGTCCCAGAGCGGATCGAATCCCCCCTACTAACCGCTAGAGATTTATCAGATGACCGAAAAACGCTATTAAGCCCCTTAATTGGCGAGAGATGAATAATTCACGGTCACTTCAGCGGCATCGCGAGGAATCTTAACGTTCGAAACTCGTCCGCCTGGCCACTGAATCCAAATCGACGCCTCAGCCTCGACGCCCGTAAGAATGGTCACCGGAGAGCTTTGCCCCCAATATCCGCCCCCACCTTGAATAATTCTAGCAGGTCCGAGATTTGTTCCGTTGGCGACCCTCACTACCGCCCCCAGCCCGGACGGATTCCCGGGGGGCCCGATCAGGTGGAGACTTACTCCCGGACGGCTCCCAACATTCTGAAAGACCTTGGTTTGCCCTCGGTTCTGGGTCACCACAAGATCAAGCCGCCCATCCTCGTTAATATCTCCACTTACAACTGCTCGTTGATCCCCGAGAATGACAATCCCAGCCTCGCTTGAAGAAGAAGGGCGCAATTCCCCGGTGCCGTCCCCGAGCATCAGTAGGCCACGCCCACCATCCAAACGAGACACGCCAGGCCGCATGGCAAAAAAGTTCTGCGCCAGCATCAGGTCTTCCTTTCCATCCCCATTAAAATCCCCTCCGACAATCCCGCTCGCCGGCGCCCACTGGGCTTCATCCGGCATCGGCACCGCCCGAAATCGATCCCCCTCATTGATAAAGACCGTTGACTTCAAGGTCTTTGCTTCAAGCTTTGCCAGCAACGGAAAGCGCGGTCCCATGACTTGCTTTAATGACGCCTCACTAAAGGCTCGATGGCTCGAAAAGCTCTGCGAAAGAAAGGGGAGCGACATAGCCAAAGGCAATAATTGGCGTGTCGGCACTTCGTAGTCTCGTGCCGAATCAATGGCGGTTTCGATGATATCCCTCACTCCCGGACGAGCCACTTCCCCGTGATAGATGGCGAGCGGACGTTCATCTGACGCAATCCTCTCCGAGTTCGTCCCCCAGTTTGTTGCCACAATATCGAGCGCCCCATCCCCATTGAGATCGACGGTCGTCACGCCTCGCCACAGTCCAGTCAAGTCGGCTAACGCCATTTTCTCTGTCGCATCAAAGAGCTGCCCTGCCTCATTCTGAAACACTCGAACCGCCCCCCATTCACAGGCCAAAATCAACTCGGGAAACCCATCCCCATTGAGATCACCCCACGTCGCTCCATTCACGAGACCAACGTTACTCAGAACGATCGAATTCCCTGGATCCACAACCCACCTCCCATTGCGCATCACGAGAACCTTACAGGGACCGCCCAGAGGATACTGCCCTGGGAGCACCCCGCCTGAGACGAACATCGCCAAGGTTCCATTTCCTTTCAAATCCCCTAAGGCTAATGCTCCCGCAGATGTCATTTGATCCCCAAACGGAACGGTTCGCTGAATTTGCGCATCCAGAAACTCAAGACTCATCCCAGCATAATTTGGCCTGCGCTCATAGCCAGTCACGGCCACCGCAAGCGTTGCGCGTCCGTCGGACCTCCGCCAGCCAACCATCCCTGCCATATCACTTGAAAAACTAGGACCGTCCCCGTCAACAGAACGCCACCCTCCTAGCCCGGTCCCAAGAAATAGCGACAGGGCCTGGCCTTGCCCCCCTCCAATGACTAGATCAAGGTGCCCATCCTGATTGAGGTCAAAGAGAGCAGCGCCGGGCCCCCCATGGCTCATTTTGTGCGGGAGCAAGGGCTGTCTCGAAAACCCGTCAAAGTCAGGGTCCAGGTGATGGTGCTCTAGCTGATCAGACACATCGACGAACATTGGAGCAGCGACGTTTTCAGTCAACGCCCGCGCTCTTTCTAAGCCATCCCTTGTACCCTCAGCCTGAACATGATAGTGCCGATTGGGCTCAATATCCGAGATAACGGTTTCGTCACCATCTCGCCAACGAACAACAATGCGGCGCAGTCTTTCCGAGCGATTCAGACCGAATACCATACGCGTATCGGAACCGGAAAGATAGCGCCCCCCAACCACAACTTCCGTTTCCTGAACGAGTTCACCGTCGG
Source organism: uncultured Verrucomicrobiota bacterium (assembly GCA_913061285.1). Lineage (GTDB taxonomy): Bacteria > Verrucomicrobiota > Verrucomicrobiia > Limisphaerales > AAA164-E04 > UBA2970. The sequence continues at coordinate 17,969 of CAJXVR010000095.1, forward strand.
TTTCGAGACGAACCTTGGCGCCTACCGCTTGAGTGTTCCCCGAAGCCTCACTGACACTCACCACGATTCGATCCCCGCCTCCAACATTCTCAAAAACGCTCAAGGGGCCATTGAGTCGATTCGCCACAAGATCAAGATCACCATCGTTATCCAGGTCAGCCGTTCCCATCCCATGTCTAACAGCGGGTGCCGCCAAGCCCCACTCCGCCGTCACTTCGACAAATCGTCCAGCCGTTAGATTTCGATAGGCGACAATCGGCATCTCAAGCTTTGGATAAATTCGATTGTGGCGCAGCATCTCGCGGGCAAACGCGTCTTTCAGAACCCGAGGATCCTTGATGTGCGACCAAGAATGCTGGCGACGGCTAATTTCAAGACCGGCATCGAGATCCTGCACATCCCAAGCGTGACCAGCTGAAATAAGAAGATCTTCATACCCGTCCAAATCGACATCAACAAACAACGGGCACCACGACCAATCAGAAGCCTCAATCCCCGCACGATAGGCTAGCTCAACAAAACTTCCGTCCCCTCGATTCACAGCGAGGGTGTTCCTCATTGCTTGAGGCTGATCAAGAACACCTGCAGGATTCACCGTCTTAAAACCTTGCGCCTCCCGCTGACGTTTTCTCAGGGAGAGATCGCGACTCAGCATATCGACGACAAAGAAATCCATATCACCGTCTCGATCAATATCAGCGAAATCAACCCCCATCGAACTCGCACTCATCGTCCGCCAGTTCTCGGCCGAGAGTGCCTGAAAGACTCCGTTTCCCTGATTGATCCAGAATCGATCAGGACTCCAGTAGTCATTGCAAACATAAAGATCCGGAAGCAGGTCGCCGTTCACATCCCGAAAACTGGCAGACAAACCCCAATCGAGCAGTTTTCCAGTCAGCACCTCCCCTTGTGAGTTCAGGAAATGCCCCGCCTGCCAATCCACTTCCCGAAAACGACCATCCCCCGTGTTCAGCAGGAGTTGGTCAGGTTCCCCGAACTCGTTAAGTTTCCCTCCCTCCAAGAACAACCGTTCCTTGAGCGCCTCCGGAACAACCATTCGCCCCTGACGACTCTCCAAGTTGACCCGGCCACTATCGCGAATGTCATTTGACCGATAATTGGCCACATAAAGGTCCAAGAGACGATCCCCGTTGACATCAGCAAACGTCATCGACGACGCTCCATACGCACTCGTCAAACCGGCTCGAACGGTCTCATCAACAAAGACTCCATCTCGATTAACAAAGAGAAGCACCCCGTGACCGACCGTTGAAACAATAATATCAAGGCGGGAATCGCCGTTCACGTCTGCCATAACAGCACCCCGACAAAAAAGCTTCGAACAAGCCAGCCCCATTGAATCCGTCACGTCGGCGAATTTCCAATTACCCAGGTTTCGATAGAGTACATTGTCGGAATTCAATCCGCAGACATAGATATCCACGAGACCATCACCGTCGTAGTCCCCAAGAGCCAACCCAGAGCCATTGAGCAGGACGCGGTTCCGCGCCGCATCCATTTCACTCAATTGATTCGAAAAGCTCAAACCCGTCTCCGCAGCCGCTTTCACCTTGTAACCAACCGTCTCAGAGGGGGCGAAAGTCAACGGTGTCGACGAAACCACAGCAGCGGCGCCACGAATCGGCAAAAAAGCGAATACCAGTCCCCCAGCGAAACCGAAGACGTTCATCAATCGCCTTGCCACATACATCCTCCTGCGGTCAAATACTAACAAAATAGCCCATTTCCAATTAGAGAGAGTCACAACAATCCAACCCCTTGTAGGAATAACCTGACGACAAGGCAAGCGCTTCGTCAGAAGATCCTGATTGTCTAGCGTGGCACAAACACCTACCTGGTTTGGCTCTAATCCTGCTTCCAATTTCAATCAAACGAATACCTTCTCTAGTGAGCCATGTGCAAATCCGACCTTGCCAACCTCCCCGACCGCCCCTCTCCCTTGTTCTTCGCCCTTTCGCTCCTAGGGATACTCGCTACAACGGCAAGTCTCGCAGCGCAGGATACGCCTCATATCGTCATCAATGAGTTCTTGGCTTCCAATCAATCGGGGCTCCGGGACGAAGATGGCGACACGTCCGATTGGATTGAACTCTGGAACCCAAGCAACCTGGAATTGACGAGTCAGAACCTCTATCTAACTGACGATCCTGAGAACCCTACCAAATGGCCTCTGCCCTTGTTCCATCTCGCCCCGCAGGCCTACACTGTCCTGTTCGCTTCAGGTAAGAATCGTTCTAACGCCCTCGAGGCGTTTCATACAAATTTCCGACTTAGCCGAGATTCGGGTGGATTTCTCGCTCTCGTCCGAAAAGATGCCGTAGGACTCAGCGTGTGCACTGAATTTGCTGCCTACCCTAAGCAATTCTCAGACACGTCCTACGGAGCCAACGATTCAGCACCCTTTGCCTATTTTCGAGAACCGACTCCCGGGAAACCAAACACAGGCGCGTCCATCCTTGGGCATGTTGCCGACACTCAGTTCTCGCACAAGCGGGGATTCTATCAGCAGGAGATCGAAGTGACTTTCCAGACCCGCACTCCAGGGGCCACTCTCATTCATACGGAGGATGGATCGTTCCCTTCCGTAAGAAACGGAATCAGAACAGAAGCCGTCGACGATCGCACGCCGCCTTCACGCCGGATCACAATCGCCGACACCACAACCCTGAGAGTGATCGCCATCCGTGATGGATTCGAATCGACCAACATCGACACTCAGACCTACATTTTCCCTAGTAAGGTCCTACTTCAAAACGATGCCTTTCACGCCATTGGCGAAACAGCGACCTGGGGCCACGCTGGACCCGATTGGGAGATGGACCCGACAATTGTTCAGCACTCGAACGCTGAAGTCAGGCCGCAGCCAAGCGATCTTCTCCAGATTGCAACCATTTCGCTCGCTCTCGATTTTGACGAATTCTTTGGGCGCAACGGGATCTACATCGCAGGTCAAAGCGTCGAGAAGCCAAGTTCCATCGAATTCCTGGATCCAGCACTTGGACCAGATGAAGTCGTTCTCTCCACAGAATCCTTTCAAACCGAAGGCACCGTTCAAATCGTCGGCGGGAGTAGCCCCAATCGCTGGAAATCAGACAAGCTCTCATTACGCCTAAAATTTGACAAGGATCTCGAGTTCCCTCTCTTTGGACGCCAGGCCGTCGATCGATTTGATACGCTCGTCCTTGACGCTCGACTCAACAACGTTTGGCACTACGGTGGCGGTGTCGAGCCCGTTGGCCAGAGGAATCGTGCGCAGTACGTCCGCGATCAATTCACCGCGAACCTTCATTCACAACTCGGAAGGCTCTCTCCACACGGCCGCCACGTTCACCTCTACCTCAATGGGATCTACTGGGGTATCCACACCCTTCACGAACGGCCGGATGACAATTTTGCAGCGAGCTATCTCGGTGGAGACAATGAAGACTATGACTCAATCAAGCACCGTCCCTCTGACGTGCTTCAGGGCGACTCCACGAACTACAACCGACTCCATGCCTTGGCGGATCAAGTATCGACCAATCCGAGTAGCTATTCCCAAATAGAAGCGCTCCTTGATATCCAAAACTTCACCGACTACATGCTAGTAAACTACTATGTCGGGAATACGGATTGGGCCCATCACAATTGGTACGCTAGTTTCAACCGAAACGCGGATGCGGGTCGGTGGCGGTTTCACAGTTGGGACGCTGAGAAAGGCCTTCACAATGTCAACGATGATCTGACAAATCGGAACGACCCGGGTGGCCCCACCAACCTTCATCGCGATCTCATTCGCAATCCAGAGTATCGACTCCAGTTCGCCGACAGAGCGTATGAGACGCTTCAATTTGGAGGTCTCAGTAGCCAAGCCACGAGACAAACCTATCTTGAAATCTCAGAACCGATCAGCCTGCCTCTCCGAGTGGAATCCGCTCGCTGGGGAGACAATCAGAGGAGCCAGCCATACGACCGACTCGATTGGCTCGAGACACGCAAGCAACTCCTTGGAGAGTCCCATCAAACAAGCAGTTCCCTTTATGACTATTTCACTCGCCGCAGTGAAATCGTACTGGATCAATTTCGTCGCCGAGGATGGCTACCCGAGCTCAGCCCGCCACGGTTTAGCCATCCCGGCGGCATCATCGAGGAGGGCTCTATGCTTGCAATTCAAACGACCGATGGCGGGACTATCTACCTGACCACCGACGGCTCAGATCCCCGAGTTCCCGGGACACTCGGAGATCAAACAATCACGACACTCATCACCGAAGGCGCCCGGAAAAGAGCCCTCATGCCGACAGACTCAACGCTTGAAGAATCATGGTTTCTCAATGACTTCGATGATTCCGAATGGCCTGAAGGTCGCCGGGGCGCAGGCTACGAAAACGGCAATGGCTACCAAGGCCTTCTCGATTCCAATCTTGATTTTAAATCTCAAGTCGCTTCGAACCGGAATGAAAGCATCTACCTGCGAACAACATTTCGCGTCATCGACGGCGCTGACTTCGATCGACTCACGCTGAAAATTCGATATGACGACGGGTTCATTGCCTATCTTAACGGCACGGAGGTCGCTAGAGTAAATACTCCAGGAACCATTGGCACCCCATTGGCCTGGAATAGAGGCGCGTCAGGAACACACGCCGATTCAGAAGCCGTCGCATTTGTGCCAATCGATATCTCAGCACACATCGCTCTTCTCCAGAGTGGTGAAAACTTACTCGCGATTCACGGCCTAAACAGCGGCAACTCCAGCAGCGACTTCCTTCTTTGGCCCACCCTCGAGGCCAGCAAATCACTCGGGGGCATTCCCAGTGAGATTCGTCTCTCGGCGAAACCGTATACCGGTGCCATCGCCATCGAAAAACCCGTATTAATCAAAGCCCGCACCCTAAGGGGAAGCGAATGGTCCCCTATTCGGCAAGCGACATTCCTTCCCAACAGCACTTCTCCAACGGCCAACAATCTAACTCTCTCAAAAATACACTATCACCCAGCTAGCCTCAGCGATGCGGAGCTCGCTGCCGGATTCACCAAGCGGCGTCAATTCGAATTCCTCGAGCTGTCGAATCTATCTTCCAGCAATCTACTCCTATCAGGCTCGCAATTCTCTCAAGGAATACGTTTCGCATTCACCGAGGCCCATCCCATTATCCCCCCGAACGGCTCGTTGATCATTGCTGCTGACCCAGCGGCCTATCGCTTCCGCACACAGTCAGACGAGATTGTCGTCGGCCCCTTCGCCTTCGAATCGAGTCTATCAAACCTGTCTCTTATACACATCTGACTCTGCCGACGAGCGATCTAGTGTAGATCTCGGTGGTCGCCGTATCATTAAAA
>CAJXVR010000096.1 GCA_913061285.1 uncultured Verrucomicrobiota bacterium
AGATGTAGAGAGGTCTCGTGGGCTCGGAGATGTGTATAAGAGACAGGTGCTACCGGATCGCTAGACACAACATTCTCAATCATCGACGGAGGCGTGCTCAATGGACAAACCGTCGGCCAAATCCTCGCCCTCCCCTGTCTCGACCCCGACCAAGACTGCCTCCCGGATGCGATTGAAACGCTTCTCGGATTGGACCCAAACGACAATGACACAGACAACAACGGGATCCTCGACGGGATGGAAGATGCGGATGGAGACCTGCTCGTCAACCGATTGGAAGTCTTCATTGGCACCAATCCTGGACTGGCAGATACAGACATCGACGGAATCAGCGACGGAGACGAGATTCTAAAATACCATTCGATTCCATCCCTCGGCGATTCCGACGGGAACGGCATTCTTGATGGTGCTCAGGATCAAGACAACGACGGCCTACTCGACATCGTCGAAGATACCAATGGGAATTACCAAGTCGACGCGGGCGAAACCGATCCCCTGCGGCCCGACACAGACCAGGATGGCGTGGTTGACACGCAAGAGATCATCGACGGCACCTCTCCCACCAACGAATACGCCTACGAACCAAGAGCCCTTAGCACCTTCTCGTTTGACACTTCTGCCTACCGAGGAGAACAAAACCAGCTCCCAATACAAAACGTTGGCAACAGCCTCGTCACAAGTTTCCCACCTCAGGGTAAAAACGGATTCAATGCCATCACCGGAAACCGGCTCAGCTACCCCGTCGTTGAGGCAAATAATCATGCCAACATCAATCTTATCCGTGGCACCATTAGGTTTTGGTTTAAACCCCAATGGAGCAGCGGTCAAGTCGGGCATCCCTTCGGATCCAGACTCCTTGAGATCGGACAGTTTAGTTCGACTGGAACCGGAAATGATGGCTGGTGGGGCATCTTCCTCAATAGTGACCGAACGAAACTAATCTTCGGCTCTCAAGGGCCCAACGATGATCTGTGGGAACGCTACATCGAAGCCGTCGATCTCAACTTCCAATCCGGGCAATGGTATGAGATCGAGTTGACCTACGGGCCTCGCCTCACCTACCGCTACGGCAACAAAGACCCAAACTACGAACAGCGCCATTCAAATTCTTTTCTTTACATCAACGGAGAGAGAGAAGCCATCGGATTGGGTGTCAATCCAGCCCTCCTTCCTAACGATGCGGCAATCAGTCAAGGTTTCACCATCGGAAGCCAGCGAGACGGATCACTTAGCGCGTCGGCAGTCTTTGATGAGCTGAAGACCTACAACTATCCTCGAAAAATTTGGAATGAACGCAAATTGACCAATCGCAATTGGCAGGCCAGGGCTGACGCTACGAGCGGATCTATTTTCCTCGAGAAACGATTTCCAATCAGCCCGACTCCCATCATTCCCGTCGAGATTTTCCGCCGAGCTTCGGGAAGCAGCGATTGGGGACAAGCCCTGGTGTCAGACTATCGGTTTCCAATCTACCAAGATTTGTCCGTCCAGCCAGGGGTGTCCTACGAGTATCGCATCTGGGACAAGGAGGCATTCGATTTCACCGGGCTGAATCGGATCGTACTCCAACAGCATGTTCCCGCAGCCATCGATCTACCACCGGTTCACGCTCGCGGAAAAGTGATCATGATGATTGAGAACTCAATCAATGCGCCACTCTCAACAGAAATCGCACAGTTTAAGACGAACCTCATCGGTGATGGCTGGTCCGTTTCTTCCCATTTCGTATCTCGCCAAAACGATGACAACCTCTCACTAAACAACAGCTCAATCGAGATCATCAAATCTCTGATCAATCTGGAGATTGAAACGAATAAGACGAACGTCGTTATCATGCTCGGGCATGTTCCTGTACCAATGTCAGGGTTCACGGCCGCTGATGGTCATGACAACCAACCTCAAAACCGACCAGATCATCGAGGGGCTTGGACAGCGGATGGGTTCTACGGTAGTACGAACAGTACCTTCTGGACAGATGTCGGTCCAAGTTCCATCACTAATGTCGATAGCCCCCAGAATTCTAATTTGCCCGGTGACGGAAAGTTCGATCAAGACTACCTCCCTCAACCATTTGGGATTGCGGTAGGCCGAATCGATTTCGCTCGCATGACGGCATTCACAAACGCCCCCTATATCGCGGGCTTCCCCAATCATGATTCGAGATCCATCGAAATCGAACTACTACGACAATACCTGAAGAAGAATGATCGCTACCGAAACGCAAAACTAACGTTCGAACCAAGGATGAGTGGCTTCCGCGGATTCGGGCAGAACAGAGACACCGCGACAGCATTGTACAACGCAAAAAACCTATCAGCTAGTCTCTACGGAACGGATGAGGGAAGCTTTATCAACACACGGGGTTTTACCGCCAAAACCTCGTCAGCCTTTGGATTCTATGAAATGAATTCCTTCAACACGGGTATGGGGATCGGGTGGGAACACCTCAATGCGTCTCGAACCTATAACTATCGGAGCGAGGACTTCAGCAATGCAGACAACGAGCCCGCAATCGCTTTTCATCTGGTCTACGGCTCCTATTTCGGCGATTGGAACCTGAAGGTTGACAACTGGCAAAAATCCCTTCTCGGCACTCCAAACGCAGGGCTCGCGGCAATCTACTATTTTCCTAACAAATGGAGACTGGAGAAAATGGGCCTTGGAGCCCCTATTGCCGTAGGCATGCAAGAGTTTAACGACCGAAGCAAATACACCAACTACAGCATCATCGGAGACAGTGCGATATTCCCTTTCTACCATCCCATTCTTGCCCCCCCTCGAATGCTAAGTATTTTAGGGGACCCCACACTCAGAGCCCATGTGCTTCCGCCGCCGCATTCCCCAACGGTCGATGCGGAAGGACGCATTGTCACCCTGAACTGGAGCCCCCCTCCTATCAGCGGTATTCGCTATCACATTTATCGATCAATCAATGGAATCGACGGCCCGTTCTCCCACATGACTGCAATTAGTCCCGTCACCGGAACGACCTTCACGGATAATCTCGCCCCTATCGGGCCGAAGCTCTATAGCATCCGAGCGGCCAAGACTCAGGTCAGTGGCGCCGGAAGTTATGTGAACCTGAGCCAAGCGTTGTTCGTCGCTGCAGAGTAACATGAAAGCCTTAACCTACATCTCTAGCTTCCTGCTGATGCTTGCCGCAGCGTCCCTCGTTGCGGCAGAGTTTCAAAATCTCGACTTTGAAGCGGCCGATTCTGCAATACTTGATCAAGATCAGGGCGATTTCGGAACCAGCGGATCCGTTGAAGCCCGACTCCCGAATTGGTCGTTTTGGCTCGGGGAAGTTAAGCAAACCTTAGTTGGACTCAATCGCGCCACCGTGGATGGCCTCTCGACCTCACTCCACGACCGACGGCCCTTCGGGCCCGCATTCAATCGTTATCCATCGCCGCCTTTCAACGGCTCATTTGGATTCATCTTTAAGTCGCAAATCGAAACCGTGGATCAACTTCCAAGTCTAAGGCAAACCGGATTGGTTCCAAAGACTACCAAGATGATTCGGATCCGCGTTTTCGGCGACCAAATCAAGCTGTCCCTCAATGGACAAGCGATCGATCTTTCATATCAGCTCATTTTCGGAGGAAGCACACGACCTCCGTTCCTTCCGCTCACCTACGCATTTGGCGATATCTCGGCGTTTGCAGGGAAGCAAGTGACCCTCCAAATAGAACCTGATCGGGAGAATGCCGTCCGGAGGTTTACGGGGATCGATGACATTGAGTTTACCGATGAGACGATTGCACGCTCTGACGTAATCCTTATTGATGAGGGAGATCCAATCGTACTGAGACGTCTCAAATAGATCGGATTCGTCCGCAATTCCTTTCCATCCGAATTCAGACAGCCAAACAGGTTCTTGGAGATTCGTTTCAAAGGGAGTAGCTTCAAAGCGCTTTGGACGATTCAGAAGACACTATCTCAGGATATACAAGTTCATGGAGCGACGAGTCGCGCCGATTCATCGCTGACCAGCATCTGCTAGCGATCATCGATCCAGGGGTAGAATCAGCCCAAGGCGTTCTCGCTCAACTAGAATCGCAGGGCACAGCGAAGCGTATCGTTCCCTTCCAAGATTTCTCGCCCAACCCTTCCTGGGAATCCCTCGACGCCTGTTTGCACAACATCGCTAGCAAGGGAATCACAAGAGTAATCGCCATCGGTGGCGGAACCGCCATCGATCTTGCGAAGCTCTCCGCAAGCGCACTCGAACATGGCGGACTCTCCAAACTTTGGGACAGCTCCCGACGAGGAGAGGAAATCAATACCCAGCGACGACGCATTCACTTGATGGCTGTTCCGACGACGGCCGGAACCGGGGCAGAAGCCACCCGCTTCGCCGTGCTCTACCGCGATGGAATAAAGCACTCCATCGCAGGAGACTCTCTAAAACCGGATAAGGTTGCCTTGGATCCGAGTCTCCTGGCGAGCCTTCCTTCTCATATCATTGCAGACGCAGGACTTGATGCTCTCTGTCAAGCGATGGAATCACTCTGGAGCAGCCGAAGCAATTACGAGTCAGAAACCGAAGCATGGGCCGGACTCAATCTAGGGATCAAACACCTCGCTACCGCAGTGGCACAGAGAAGCAGGGAAGCCCTCGCGGGAATGCTCGTCGCTGCCCATCGTGCTGGCAAGGCGATCAATCTCACTACAACCACAGCCCCGCATGCCCTCTCCTACGGACTCACATCACGATTCGGCATCCCTCATGGAAGAGCGGTGGCTCTTCTCTTTGGAGCAATCTTCCGTCATAACGCTCAAGCATGCGCAGAGGATTGCACACACCCCTTAGGGATCTCACACCTCGCCAAGCGTCTTCAGAAGATCGCTGCTAGCTGGAACCAGACGCCGGAGCACTTTCCAGAATGGTGGAACGAATACCTCCACTCGACCCTCGCTATTCCCATTTGGGCCGAACAACTCAGCAGCAGTCACATCACAGAACTCTGTTCGACGGTAAACGCCAAGCGTCTGGCAAACAATCCCACACAACTCTCAGCGAGCGACATCAAAGCTCTCTACCAAACGCTATCTTCCACCCAGAAAGCACTGCTGCAATGACCTACCAAGCCGCTCGATGGCGCATGCTCCTCGCCACCATGACGTGCTATCTCTTCTACTATACCGGAAGACAAACCTTCGGATTTGCCATTCCTGGAATTGAGGAAGAGCTGGGTCTTTCAAAAGTAGATCTTGGCTGGGCGAGCGCAGGGCTTCTCTGGGCCTACGCTCTCGGACAAGCGGTTAATGGTCAGCTCGGAGACCGCTTCGGTGGACGTCGCATGATGCCGACCGGCGCCATCTTATCGACCGCGCTAAATTGGATGGTAAGCTTCGGTCAATCGTCTATCGGCATAGGCGTTCCTTGGATTCTCAATGGCATGGCCCAATCAATGGGATGGGCTCCCGGCAGCCGGCTGATCTCGAACTGGTGGTCAGAAAAACAGCGCGGATTGGTTTACGGCCTCTATGTCTTCGCCGCCGGTTGTGCCTCGGTACTGGCGTATATCACCTCGATTAGCGTCATTGATATGGGGCTTGGTTGGCGTTGGATTTTTCGAATTCCTGTTCTCATGCTTTTCGGTATCGGTATTCTTTACTACTTCTTCGCCCGTGATCACCCTTCTGAGCTGGGCTTCAAATCAAATGATGCAGATTCGGATGCCCCCTCATCGTCTCCTCAGCCTGAGAACACAGAGAATGATACCGAAACAGCCCGGCAGAAATATCTCGCCGTCCTTTCTAACACACGTTTCCTTTTCGGTTGTGTCGCCATTGGATTGCAAAACCTCGCCCGCTACGGACTTCTCGTCTGGGTACCTGTCCACTTCCTCGGTGAGGATTGGAAACAAGCGGGCGGAACCAAGTGGCTCAGTGTCGCACTCCCCGTAGGCATGGCGTTCGGGGCGCTCGCAAACGGATGGATTTCAGATCGTTTCTTCAACGGAAATCGATCAAAAGCGATCTGCCCTTTTTTAATTCTCGCAGCGGTCAGTTCGCTAGCCATGTGGGCGCTCCCCCAGAATCATTGGCTTGTCATCCCTGCCCTCTTCACAACTGGATTCTTCGTCTACGGCCCCCAATCAGGATTTTGGGCACTCTGCCCGGATAGCTTCGGAACAAAGCGCGCAGGGACGGCAACCGGAGTAATGAATTTCTTTGCCTACCTCTTCGCGGGCACGGGTGAGCCATTGATCGGATGGTTGATTGAGACCCAGGGACAAAGCTCGATCATTTTCATCGTGGTCGCAGGGGCCACACTCACGGGTTCATTCTGCGCCTACTGGATTCGGCGCTAGCAATCTCTATTGTATGAGCAAGCGAACGATTCTTGTCGTCGGAAGTCTAAACACCGATTTAGTTGCCAAGGTCGACCGGTTCCCTGACGGCGGCGAAACCATAACAGGCCGAAACTTCTCCGTGCATTGCGGCGGCAAAGGAGCCAATCAAGCCTATGCCGCCAGCGCCCTTGGAGGATCGGTGGCAATGATTGGCCAGGTAGGTGAAGACGGTTTCGGAGCGGCGCAGATCGCAAATCTATCATCGGCAGGAGTGGCAACGGCAGGTATTCTTAGAGATCCGAAAAAAGAGACAGGAACGGCATTCATCGGAGTCGACTCATCAGGGGAAAACAGAATAATTATCGTTCCGGGAGCAAATGGAACGCTCACGCCAAATCAACTGCAGGTGGAGTGCCCACTCTTCCAACAGGCCTCCCTCCTCCTCTTACAACTTGAAACCCCACTCAATACCGTTGCCAAGGCCATCAAGCTAGGCCGGATGCACAAGCTGACCATCATCCTTGATCCAGCACCAGCCGCCCCCCTTCCAGACGAGTGGCTCGAATCCATCGATTACCTCACACCGAATTTATCCGAACTCAATCTACTCGTCGGAGATTCTCTGGTTGAGACCGCCTCGATTGAATCAATAACAGCAAGCGCGCGGAAACTTTGCACCCGAGGCGCCCGAAAAATCATCGGCAAACTGGGATCACGAGGCGCCGTATTGGTCACCCCTGAAGCAACGACTTACTTTCCGGCTCCCAAGGTTCAAGCAATTGATACAACAGCAGCGGGAGATTGTTTCAACGCCGCCTTCGCTATCGCCTTAGACCGCGGAAATACGACCCATGAAGCGATCCGCTATGCCGTTGCCGCAGCCTCCCTCTCAGTGACCAAAGCGGGCGCTCAATCGTCCATGCCCTCTCTAGAGGACCTCAGCAACCTGGAATGAGGAAGGAGAACGTCCCGAACTCTGGAACAAACACACTCTCTATCCGACGATCCCCGACCAAGGAGAGCGATCCGTTTGCAAGATAAGATCATTCGCCCCGTCATCCCCTACAAACACCTCAGCAACGGGATCCCAACGAAGTTCTCGATTCAGTTGGTATCCAAGATTTGCTAACATACACACGGTGTTCGTTCGATGCCCGATCTCAACATCCGCCACCGGCCGGGCACCACTTCGAACGCACTCCAACCAATCAAATTGATGCCTCGAAGCCACGGACGGCAGATGAAAATCCTGATTCCCTAGAGGCTTCTCCAAAATACTACCAGGCGTCGATTCGATGACCCGTCGGTCAACATACAACTCGCCCTCGGTCCCAACAAAGACACATCCGCGGCGTCCCATTTCCTGCCCATGCACCATCTCGATTCCAGACCGATACTTAAACGATAGCCCCTGAGTGGCCGATGGATCGTTCGGAGGAATTACTGAAACAGGGCCACTCGAATCCTCATTCATCGCCCATTGGGCAATATCAAAGTGATGCGCCCCAATGTCTGAAAGACTCCCACCAGCATACTCACGATAGCGCCGCCATTGGGGAAAATGCTTGTGAATCCCGATCGGACACAACACTTCGTTGAAGCCTCGCTGACGAGCCGGACCAAGCCACATTTCCCAATCAATGCCCGCTGGCACCACTTCATCCGGCAAATCATCCGCCACAGGAGGCCCACCCACTCCGATATAAACTTTTTTTAGCTCCCCAATTCGACCGCTCCGGACGTATTCAACTGCCTGCCGAAATTTGCCACCGTATTCCGTGCGTTGCTGACTCCCGGTTTGAAAGACAATATTGTTGGCACGAGCCGCCTTCACGACAGCACGCCCTTCACCAATAGTCCGCGTCAATGGTTTTTCACAGTAGATGTGCTTTCCTGCATTGGCAGCCATGATCGCCATGATGGCATGCCAGTGGTCTGGAGTTCCAATAACGACGGCATCAATCCCTTTGTCCTCAATGATCGCCCGAAAATTTCGATAAGCCCTCAACCCTTCGCTTTTCCGTTTCTGTTTATCATAGAATTTTCGGACGCGATTGAGTCCATCCTCCATTCTGACATCGACACAATCGGAGACAGCCACAATCTGAGCATCTGGAGATTCCGAAATGGGGCCTGCGATGCCCATCATCCGCCTTCCCATCCCGATCAGGCCAATGGTGATCCGGCTATTGGCCCCTTTGCCATCGAGAGAAGCACTCCATAATCCTGATGGCAAAATGAACGGGGCCCCAAGCAGCGAAGAGGCTTGCAGAAAACGACGACGCGAAAGAGATTTTTTCATAGGCGATTGATTCAATGATCATCCCTCAACCGGAGACTCCGTCAAGGGCGATTCTTCACTACTCAGCATGAATGAGTGAGCTCATTGACTCACCAAAGGCAGCGCCCATCTTCATCATCATCTTTCCGCTTCCAAGGTAATGATACCCACGATCGGAGCCCACATTGTAGAAGCGAACCCAATCGGGCCCCTTCCAGATGCCCGCTTTGACCATCTCGGCAAGCTCAGGCTCCCAATAGAGCCGAGTCGGAGTGAAGATGACATTTCCTTTAAATTCATCCAACGAAGCGACCCTTCGTTGAGCTTGATGAAAGGCCCTACGATCACTGGCGCCAAGCTCACCGATCACGACCGGAAGCGCTGGAGCATCGAGGTCTCGACGAACATCGCGAATGAGGCTTGCTAGACGTTTCGTATAGTTTTCGTATTCCTCTTTCGCCTGTTCACCGTCGACCATGTCGTTCCATCCCTGAAACCAAACCATTCCCGAAAGCTCAAGCCTCCGGCCATCTGCAAATTCAGGAATGACTGACTGAGGATTCGCTAGTATGCTCTTTGTATGGGAAATCATATCTCTGTACGCATTACCGTAACCGGCTTTGAGCTGGTCGAGCGACATCTCTGGATGCCGTTTCTGAATACGAACGAGCTCCGACTGAAGCATATCGTCACTCGGCAACGCCTCACTGGGCGGCAGAAAATCCTTCCTCACACTACGCCCGCCCCAGCAGGTTTTGATCAAGAGTACTTGTTGCTCGATGCGCTCCCCCATCTCCCAGCCGAATCCTAGTTCTGGACCAAACTTCCATTCGTTCGCCCCATATCCCGGTTTTAGGAATCCAGAACGCTCTCCGTCGCTCGTCCAAACAGCAACATCCCGACGCTCATTCCACGCCCCATTGCGATCCTTCCAATGCTGAAAGGATGCCGCGGTTTCTTCGTTGTAGATTAAATACTCAAGCGTCCGAAGCGATGCTTGCCCTTGCATATTAGACTGGCCCGCGAGGATGAAAACTTTCACTGGCCCCTCCTTCACTTCAGGCCAAGGATCCTTGTTGAAGGCCGATTCTTGAGCGCTCACTGAACTGGAGACAAGCGAAAGACAAACCAGAAACGACAGGGATTTCATACACGACATGCTCTTCAGAGATCACCCAAGTGGCGAGTAAAAAGCGCTATCAGGGGCGGGCTTTTCTCCTTCGTCTCCAACCGTTTGGTGAGAGAAAACCAATATTCGCAATTACTCCGCAAGAGGGATTTCATTGAGCGTGTAGTAGGCACGAGAATGAACACAGGGCTCCCCTCCCTGGGCAAACAACTTCGACAGATCAAAATCGTGCACATGTCCTTTCACCATCCCCTCAACCTGCAGTCGCACACCCAGTCCATCGTTGCTGACAGTGGCTTCTTTGACGATTGGGGTCGAATGATCTACTTCTGGGCTTCCGTAGCCACTCCGATAAATATGGGTATAGGCTTCGATCGAATAACTCTCGACCGCTCCCGCAATATCTCGATCCACAGGCTTGGTAAACGATAACTGAAATCCATCGCTTCGAGCGCTGACTTCGTGAAGATCGAAGGGAACCCTTCCTCGCCAATCGACTCGCTGCAAAGAAAACTGCTTAGGCCCTCTGACCGGCCAACCTCGATTCGTCCCCCCGACAATCAGTTGACCTTTCGGACTAAACTGATTCGCGAGTAACCCGGTAGCAAAGCCTTCTCGAAAAGGATAACAGGCCCCCTGCCACACGCCATTGACCAGTTCTGTCGTCACTCGCATCAAGACGCCAAGCGTGTAATCACCGATAATCAATTGATTGGTAAAAGGACCAAACTTGCCCCCGCTATCGTCCAACGAGAAGCCTGAAAGCTGTTGCCCCATTTTCCGGTAAGGAAAAACCACTGCGTAGGGCACCAACTCCTTGACCCGACGACGTTCAATCTCCAATCGAGAACGCGTTTTGGGTTCAACCGGTCGAGCGCCCATCTCCGGCGCCAGATCATACCAATTAAAGCTAGCCGGATGCCCCATGAAACCTCCCTGTTTAAGATGCTTTAGTGAGCAGGAGCCATTCCATGGCCCTTGACTCTCAGCGTAGAACATCACACCGGCAGCATTTGGACCTACACCACACGGGCTACGTATTCCACTAGCCACAGGTAAGGTCTCCCCCTCTGGGGTGACTTTTAAGGCCCAGCCGCGGAATGGCTCGAGCGATTCATAGGACTTGGAAAGACAGAGAGTCACCCAAATGTTTCCATCAGGATCGGCCTTGGATCCGAAAGCAAACTCATGGTAGTTGGCAAAACCCCAAACGTCGCTCAAAGTTGTAAACGAATCCGCTCGCCCATCACCGTCGAGATCTCGAATTCGAGTCACTTCAGTTTGTTGTGTGACATAGAAGGTCCCGTCACGCCAGGAAAGCCCCGTGACTTCGTCGAGCCCGGCTGCAAATCGATGATAGACCGGCTGGGGCGGGGGCTCAAAGGCACCATCCACAAGGTAAATATCCCCACGTCGCGTCCCTACAGCCAAGCGCCCATCTGGCAAGAGGTCAAAACTCCCGGCTTCGATCGCGAGCCCCTCAGGCATCGGAATATCAACGATCTCGTAGTACCGTTCTTCGTTCTCAGACGTTCCCCAATAAGCACTCAGCTGCTCCGCGCGCACTGAGCCACCGTGTATTCCAACGACTATTCCGATGAATCCTAAGACGATGAGACGCTTCATGGCTTGGTGGTAAAGAAATAGTCTAAAATCATTTCGCCTGATGCCTTCCCGGAGGAATCTAGGCCGATTGCAATTCGCAGTTCCCGTTCAGTAGCGGTCGAAATAATCATGCCTTCTCCTCCACTTCGAAGGTGCACATGAAGGACGCCTTCGATCTCGAAGTGTCTTGCCGTAATCTGCATCCAGTCTCCGTCCATTCGCGCCACCAAAGTCGAAGGGTCAAGAGAGGTTCCCCGTCCATTAAACCGCAATGTTCTTCGAAGCCCTCGTGTCGTCCCATCAACAATGGGCTCAAAGAAATCCCGAATCTCTAAGTCACCATATTCATATTCGAACGTCGGTTGTCTCTTGGCATCGAGTTGATAACCTTTGAAACGATGATCCACCGACCGAGATTCAACGACCGGCCAAGGATCTGTGACCTTCTTCATCTTGGCGATTTCCGCCCCCTTGCCAAAGCGAATCGGGTTTCGAGACAGAGGCCGTGCCGTGCCATGTCCTTGGCTCATCCAAACACCCGACGGATCAATAAACTCTCCCGACCATATCATGGCGAGACGAACGGCCTGAGCATCAAACACCAAATTCACACCGCCAGGATAACCAACGCCGATACCGCGTTTTCCAATCCCCGGATAACTGCGCCGCAACATCACCGCCTCGTCACCGTCAGCCAAGAGCCGCATTGGCTCACGACGAAGGCCTTTCGGAGCACCTAGTCCATAGCCTTCCGACGTGTAAAGCCACAAGGCCTCCATCTGTTTGGCCGAATCACCCTCGAGAATTTCAGGGAGCGGCGATTCTCCTCCTGGCCAAAACGACGGCATCAATGTTTGAGGACTGAACGAGTGAGGAGAGGCCAAGTAATGGTGGAACCAGTCTCGGGTCAAACGCTGAGCCATGAGACTCAAATCCACCGCCCCCATCGCCCCTACTTGCGTTCCTTTGAAGGTGTGACATGTCAAACATGCCAAGCCATCGGCCCCTGCCAGATTACGCCCCACCCCACGGGCTTTGTTGAGTTCTTTGAATGAAATCTCCGGGACTGGGGGAAGCTCATCCGTTTGGATCATTGCATCCATCAGGCCTTCCACCTCTTGGGTGGCAAAGCGAGGCATCCTCGTTTTCATATAAGGACGAGCGGGAGCCCCTTGGAAAAGGATCTTTCGAATCCACGTTGGTTTGAGCTTGGCCCCAACACCGTCCAAGCTCGGAGGCAGCCTTCCCTGTTGACCGAGGTTCACATCACGTGTCTCGAAAAAGACGTCACGATCCTCCGGAACACCCCCATACCCATCCCGCTCATGACAGGCCACGCAGTTGAACTGCCGCATTCCTACCTCGATTTGATCACGCGGCGACAAAGTCGTCTTTGATCGCAAAGCAACGCGTATCGAATGCCGTTGGGAATCTGATAGGGAATAGTTCGGCCAAGCCCCCTTTGAAGAAGAAAGGCATCCTTCTTCTAGCCGCAAGGACTCAAGAGATGCCGCAAGCGTGAGATCCTCATCGTGAGTCTCACGGTGGCAGTTATAACAATGAAGCGCCTTTGCCAATCCTTGGCCACGAGCAGCGAATTCAAGATCGATCTCTACTACCTCGGGCGTCACTAGCCTTGTCTCCAGCAAATATGCCGCTAAAGCCTCGGCTTCCGAATACTCCAAGTGCATATCGGGCATACGACCACTCGGTCGAGTCGCCAATGGATCCAATAGGAAGGAGACAAGCCCAGCGCGGGTGTATTTCTCTTCCACCCCCTTTAGGGACGCCTTCAGGCCAAGATTGGTCTGATCCTTCGCCTCATGACACGCCACACAACCAATCGTTCGAAACAAATTCTTCCCCGCATCGGCGCTCGCTCCGCTTGAATCATTGAGAGACTCGGGAGGGGGCATTCGTTTCGAGAGCAGGAAATGCGTCAACGCATCCACCGCTTCAGCCCGTTCAGAGTCTCCATATTGCCCCAAGACATCAGGCATGCTTGTGCCAGGTTTCACCGAGTGTGGTCGACTCAAGAACGAGCGCAAATAGCTCGGGCGAAGTTGCCTTCCTAAGAGAGAGAAGTCAGGCCCCGGCCCAGCGGGATGCGCTTGTGATTCGTCTGCATGACAGTGGGCACATCCTAACTCACGAATCAATACCTCTCCGGCGATTCGAGTACTGATCGACTGTTCAGCCCTAAGACCAGCAATTACAGGACTCGTGAGCCCTGAAGAAGAAGCAAGGCCGATTGCTAGCAACAAGCCCAACCGAAGAACCACTCCACGCATCATTCTGCCAGCCCCCATATCGATTCAAGAATATCGTGAAGATCAGGATCAAACTCTTTCAACTCAGCACGAACAAACGGGAAAAAATCATTCCGATAAAAATACGCCTCGGTGCCTTCCGCAAAATACTCTTTATGATTGTTGAGTCCATAGTGCTGGACCATTTTCCCGGTATACAACAACACCGACTCGTATCGGCCCGAAGCCTTTGCCTTATCAAAAACTTCAATGATCCCGGCGTGATCAAAGTCAAGGATCTGATCATGGTATGCATGGGCAAGTTCATGAAGAATCACCGCGGGATGCTTCAGCATCTGTTGGCGGGATAAGAGTTGACTCGCCTTCGCGATATGGACCTTCTTCGCCAGCCGCGGATCATGCCGATTCGCTAGCAGCCAGCGTTTACTCGGATGGTAGCTCATGCCACCGATGCGAGGATGGTCAAACTCCACCCAAATCTCCATTTGCCTAAGAAGCTTCAACGGTTTTTCCGGAACCAAGATCGCAATCCGTTGCAGATGATTGGCAAGCATCGTCAGAGCCTTCGCCCCTTCCTTGGCTCCAGCACCAGTTAACAGGACGGGTTCGACATGGATCTTCCAGCCCTCCAAGTCCTTAACCACGGGATCAAAGCGAACCGGCGGAATGTCATCCTCTTGTGGGAGATCAGCAGCCGCGCCTACGAGACCACTCCCCCAAAACGCCATCCCGAGAGCCATTCCACTCCAAAAGTGTCTTAACCGTATTCGCATACCCCATTCATACCCAGAATCCCTAATTTAGCAAACGCTGGAATAGAGGGCCTCGGGCACAACAAGTGATATTGAAAATTGAGCCCGCCAGAGCAATTTAACTCTATGCAACTTGCCAACCACCAGACGGCCCCCTAATTTGATTCCGACAAATAATGGACGCCAAATTACTTGAAAAAGCACTCGAAATCATCCCTTCGCGAGAGATTCTAATCTCCCTCGTAGGACAACGAGTTGCTGAACTCTCCGCCAAACGCCCCAAACACGATCCGGATCTCCCTCCGCTCCCTGCCAGCAAAGAGATTAACGACGTACTCCAAGAAATCATCGATGGCAAGATCACCTACCAATAGCCTCAATCGGTCACGATAGCGACGCTACCGCGAGCAGAAACCTGGATCCAGAAGAGCTGCACGAATCGACTACTGCAACAGCAACTGATTCGCCTGCTTCCAACGGATCTTTGCGAGGAGCAAGTCACCTCGCGCTCCGTCTTTCGGAATCCATTCGCCAACGGTAATCCAGGATTCACTTGGAGTGATATTCGTCACGTGAAAATTCCCCATCAATGCCACTTGATCAGGATTCCCAACACCATCCCCCACCAGCGGAAAAATCACTCGTTCCGTTGCGCGGAACAATCGACGGGTGTCGGGATTGACTCTCGCCATCCAAAGAGGCGCTCGCCAACGAATGACACCTTTATTTGCTTCATCTCGACGGGTATACACTAGATACAAGCCTTCCGAGTGCGTGAGCCAATGCTGCTGAGTCGAGGACATGAAAATCTGCTCGCCGTCCTCCCATCGCCACGCCTCTTTTGCTTGCCAATTTAATCCATCATCGCTCACACTCTGGTAGCCCTTCCCATCCTCAGCTCGAATAGTGAGGTAGTATCGCCCCTTGAATGATGTCAGCGACGGTTCAAGGAGCCCACGCCCATGCGCCAGCAACAACGCCGGCCCCACTTCCTTAATGAGCAACTCTTCGCCATCAAAAGAACACCGCACGCTCGCTACGGAACGAGACTCAGACTGAGTGCCAAAGGTGAATGCCAATAAGATATCGCCATTCGGCAACACGACTCGTTGACCACAGTTATTCGAATAAATGAAACTACCTCGCGGATCATCCCAATGGAGCCTACGCCGCCGCCCCCAAGTACCGTCGCTTCGTCGCACGGCATAAACCGGATAGCGCGGCAATTGGTCGTTATTCGAAAAACGGTCTCCTCGATAGAACACCACCTGCCCCAAGGCCAGCACGGTTCCCGTCTGTGGGTGGTATTCAGGCACTACATCACAAACGCCGGCAAGGAGGCCCTCATGTTGCGCTACCGGTATACGATCCAGGGCCTCAATACGTCGAGGTTCCGTCCACGAATCGCCGAGGTCTCTAGACTCACTCCAATGTACCGGGCCAAAGTAGTCACTCCCGGTGATCTCTTGCAGGGCCATCAAGGCAGAGGAAGGCTCCCCCGCAAGTCCCGGCACCAAACACACTTTCGGATGAAACCAGGTCGTCCCAAGACCGTCGCGGTTCTTTCTAAGCACGTGCCTCGTCACGGAATCCACCAACGGTTTTGGCGCCAACGATTCTCCAAGCAGGGAAAAACACAAAGAGCCACAGATTACTGAGAATAATCTTGGAAAAACAAAACGATTAAACATGCGAACGTCGTAGAAGGCCTTGCACGAATATGCAAGAGCAGACTCGACACAAACGATGCCCCGCTTCGTTTTCGATCCTCGCCAAACTCCAGCATGGGCGAAACGTACGATCTCTCGTCGCTCTGGAGCGGTCCCCACATTGCCCCCTACTCCTTGCATGGATACCGCAGAGAACCATCGATAGACGATACAGATATCGACACGAGTTTAAAGAGGGCGCAATCGTCTTCGGAAGAAAACACGCCAACGAAACGAGAACCTAGCATACAAACGCGGAGACCAGTTCTCGAAAAGACAGGCACTCAAGCAGTGACATCCCAATTTTGATTTGCTTGAAAGCGTCCCATGCGTCAATGCAATCATGCTTCCAAGGATTCACTCCAAACATTCAATGTCACGCGATTCATCACCACTCGCTCACCCAAAACGAGCCTAAGAACTGAGATCGGACGACGCTTTGAATTCGACCTCGACGACAATTCTGCACCATCATCACCAAGAAATAGTCCTGTACAACATCAGGAACCATCGACAATTCTTCATTCCCCCCGTATGGATACCTGACGGAGCATTATTCCACTTATGAAGATCGTCGGCACAGTTATTAGCCTCCTATTGCTCAGCCTTACCGCGTGCAAGACCACGTTCGATCAGCATGGCAATTTCAAGCTTCATTCCGGCACAAAGCAACAACGAGAATGGGTTCTAGAAGACCCGAAAACGATCAAACGGATTCAAGAACGTAGTTTGCAACTTTGGAAGCCTCGCATTCCCGGAACAGACGAGAATGTCACTTTCGTTTCGCAGGCCGCTTTCATCAGCCATGACGGCTATGCCCTTGCGACTGGTCATTCGCTGGATTCCGGTGATGTCTTCACTTTCCATGGAGCACGAAGAGGCAATCCGCTGCTGAGGGCAATCCATTGGGACGAAAATGGCATTGAACATCTTAGTGTCAACGGAACCACATCGCTCTATAACCATGCGAAATTCATTCCTGTCCGAGTTGTACACCGATTCGAGGAGGCAGACCTGGCAATCGTTCAGACAAAAGTACAGCCGACAGCATTCTTTTCCATTACGGAGACACCGCCAAAGAAGGGCGATCTTCTCACCTATGGGTACAACCCCATTATTCATCGAGATCTTCGGGGCCTTTCCGGAGCGGTCACAAATGTGGAAGCGCCCGGACCGAGATTATGGCAAGCAGACTGTGAAGGGGCAGCAATCTTTGGTGACAGTGGAGGTCCGGTGATCGATCGCGCAGGGACCTTAACCGGCCTCGTTACCGGAGCCAGAATCAGCTACTTCTCCTGGGGGAAATCGAAACGAGTCATCGATATCGACATCGAGGGTGTGGCGGCCTCCTTAGTCAGAGAAATCATTCTGGCCGATCGTGCTGACCGTGCTCAAGCAACCAACGAGAGAAGAATGCCACGCCACCTCGGAGGCCCCTAATGCGCCCCGCAAAAAGCCTAGTCTACTCTACGGCGATCGCATGGTAGAACCATGTCCCAGCTCTCAGCGATTGTCTAAATTCAAAGCGTCCATCAGAACCGGCATTAACACCGCTGCTGGCATCCGACCACTGAATCGGTAGCGTGAGATCCGCAGACGTTCGAATCTTATACCTTTGGTTTGCGATGCCAATAAACCGAATCACGACGTTAGAACCTTCGGCTGATATGCGTTCAATTGATGCTTGGCCTGACTCGACAAATTCGTAGGCACCAATATCAGGACCAGCACCTGAAAAATCATCATTAATCCCCGGAATGATCTCTCCCACGTCAATGAGCTCACTTTCTGGATTGAGTTGATAGTCAGACAAGGAGTGATTGAGAAACAGCGGGTCAACAGACATGCCATGCTGTTCTTGCCCCGATGCCAAGGCAAAAGCATCCACATCTCCATAACTGGCACCAGCCCAGCGGACCAAACGACCGGGGTGAAGGGTCACCATATTGTCATAGTCGAAATCCACAGGATTGCTACTGCTTTGGCTCTCCAGGGCATAATTCGTCCCACTGTAGATATTGTTCCTCGAAACAATCTCTGACCAGCGACTATACCGCTTGAATAGGAATCCATTCTGCCCCGGAATATCCGTATGACAGGTATTGTGATAGAGATAGACGAACCGAGTATCGAAGGCAGTGCCTGAATTGAACTTAAAGGGGTATCCATCGAATTCGGCAGCGGAGCGCCATTGCCGAAGAACGTTTCTAAAGATGTAGGTGGGACCCAACGTTGCTGGAGCCACTGAGATGCCGGTTAGAAAACCGTCCAGGTGATTCGAATAGATCCTTCCATTGATGCCGCCACCATCCGTTTCAATGGCATCATCGAGACAATTCGTCAGCACATTATCGTAGAAATCCATATTCACACTCGGCCCGCTCGGATCTGAAGAATAGAGATGAACGCCATCAAAGAGATGACTAAATCGATTCCTGCGAATCACATTCCCTTCGTTGAGCTCAGCGCTCCCGTAAACATATACCCCCCCACCCTCGTATCCTGCAGCGCCTGATTTGACGGCATTCCAATCCCAGCTCGGCACAGGCCTATCCTCGAAAAAACAATCTTGAATTGTGTTGAAATCAGCTCCCCGTTTGATACCGACACCGACCACATTCTGACGAAAGCCGCAGTTCTCAATCAGCATGTGATCGCTTTGATCGAGATAAATCGCACGATGGAAGGGGCCTCTCCCAAAATGTTGAAAGGTCATTCCTCGGATTTGCCAGTAAGCCTGCCGGACAAAGGTCATTCCGGTGGTAAAGCGCGGAATCGTCACCCGATGATCACTCGGAGACTCGCCCTCCGGAAGCCGTACATAAAGAAATTCGCCGTCTGCGTAGAATCCTGGCATGAACCACCGATGGGTGCGAAGGTCCTCGAGCGAGGCGTGCCGGAATAAATGTTCGCCATCGGCATAGACATTATCAGGCCGAGCAGCCGTAGGAGTCCGGTAGACACGCGCTGGAGTATCGAATCGTCGCCACAAAGGATCAAAGCTTGGATCCGTACCATCGAGAATAACCTCCGCGCCCGGGGCACTTTCTATGACGATCGGCGCTGTTGCCGTCCCGGATCGTACAATCTCAAAATCGCCCTCGTAGTAGGTTCCTGATTGAAGGAGGATGCGAGTACCTGGAACAGCCAAGCCGAGTGCCCGACCTAGACTCCGAAACGGTTCCGCCAAGCTTAACCCAGAATTTGAATCGGCTCCCGTACCTACGGAGACATGATACGTTCGCTCCTCAGCGTCCGGAAACTCATCGGATCGCGTTCGCACCACGCGATACGCATCATCAGGAAGGCTGGCCGACTGAAATCGCAATTCATATTCCGTATCCGGCTCCAGAGCAAAAGCGCTCCCCGCAAAACGCCGCTCTTCAATCTGTGAAAGTGGGTGAATGTTCCGAAAACGGTCTTCACCTTTAAGGGCTCTAATGCCCATAGCGACCCCATCCACCGATTCGATCGTTGCCGGAAATTGAATCGACACACCGATGTTCTCAAACGACGGCACCACCTCAATACGCGCATTTTGGGCCATTCCAAGAAGCGATAGACCGACGATTCCAATGACTACAATAACCCGAAGCATAATCCTCAACTGACAAGGCTAATCTCCAAAAGCAGAACTCTTGCCAAGTCTTTGATTCAAGGGAGAATTAACGAGTTTCCAAAACTAAGATTCCTTCCCCAATTTCAAAGAACGCCCCAAGGCGAACAAGAGCGAGCTGGCGTCCTTCCTCATCAAGCTGAGAACGACAGATCTGGGCTTCGAGCTCCTCCTGAGCCGCGAGGAAACGATTCCAAGCAAGCTGAAAGCGACCCTCGCCAGCTTCCTGGCGAATACGATCCAATTCAAAGTGCAATTGACGGATATGCGGCATCGCTTCAGGCAGAAAATCCCGGGGAGCTGTGACTCGATCTTGCCCCGTCACCCAGGCAGCCAAATCAAAATCCCCCGCAACGGGAACCATACTCCCATCGGGCCTCAAGATCACCTCGGTATTCCAAAGCCCTTGACCATCGGACGACAGCGCATAGTCCCAATTGCCTATCAAGGCATGAAACATCATGAGATCCACCACCAGCTGTTCATCAAAACTCGCGTCAGCCAACTGGGCAATGTCCTCATCTTCCAGCGCACGCCCCCCCAATCGACTCGCGACAATTTCCACATGTTCAAACAAAAAACCCATCCGCGTAAGCTCCCATCCCACACCAGCGGCATCTCCGCCCACCGACGTATCCTGGAACGTCACCTCGCCGCGGCGTACCTTTGGGCCCACAAACCCAAGTACATTCATAAGCTCATAAACCAACGCTTCACGATAGGTGGCTTTCTGCTCACGAAGTCGACCAATATTACCGCGGCCCCCTTCGGCGCAATGAGTGCCAATTTTAAACTCCCGGGCATCCACAAAGGGCGTTCCCTCCCGATTGGTCCGGGAAATCTTCACCTTTAGTTTCGGAAAGGGGCATTCCTGCAGGCTAGAATTCCCCCGCACACGCATCCTTACAGGTAAGACCAACCCCTCGTATTTCATGATCCCGTTGAAGTACGGTTTCTCACGAACCGGAGGGAAAATACCATCGGGAAGTCCGGCAAACGCTAGATCGAAATGGTGCTGAAAGGGCCCCTGAAAAACGAGCTTTGCTACGGTCTCCGTTGAAAAAAAATCCGATGAAGCGATCGCCCGAAAAAAAAGAGCAGGGGCACTAGGATCTACGATATATGGACTGGTCGCCTCAGGCACCCTCAGCCAGGGGCCTTGAAGCGATTCGGAACTTTCGAGCCAACCAGTATAGCGGATGGATAGCAGCTCCCCTGACCTCCCAATCGAAAGAGATGCCGCACTACTAGAGAGGGGATTTTCAGTCTCCGCAGCTCGCAGCGGCAAAAGAGCAAGTAGCCCCAAGAAAAGGCACCCATAGAGGCTGCATGTTTCATGCCTCAACGTTATCTCCTGCAGTCTCCTCTTAAACAACACAGATCGAGACTGCGGCGCATCGCGGATTGAGTCAACCAAGAGAACCTCAATCAACTCGATTCTCGATCGGCAATCAATTCCCACCTGGGAAGGGACTGAATCGATGAATCACGCTAGGTCAAAGGAGCAAAGCGAAAATTCACTAAACGCTCTCTCCAATCCCTCAGCGAAGTGTGATCAGACGACAACTCATTGTATCCTCGATAGGTATAATTCCCGATGACACCGAAAAGCGCGAAATCGACGTACTGCGGCACCTCCCCAAGCAAGAACGGTCGGTGACAAAGGGTGCGATCAAAGCGCTCCAAATGACAATCCAACTCAATCCTAAGTTTCGAAGCCTCAGCCCGCCAAGCGTCAACACACCCCCTGCCAAAACTTCGCTCCTTATGCCGAATCGTCATTGTTCGTTCGGTCAGATTCTCGATCGCCGGAATGTAGTGAATGTCACAGAGTTTGAAGGTAACCCCCTCCACTTCATTCTCAATATGCTGCACGAGAATCTCCTGCAGCCCGGATGTTTCAGCAGGGAACAAGCGCCCCTCACCGAATACTCTATCCACGTACCGAGCCACATCAATGCTTTGAACCGTAGACTCATAGACAATCTTTTCACCATGCACCAGAACTGGCACCTGATAATAGGCACCTCCAGTCAAGCGAATCACCAGCCCCCTGTCCCAGTTTGGGATTGGAATCGATTCATACCCAACACCAAGCGCGGTGAGCGCCTGCGTGATTGGGAGGCAATAGGGGCTGTGAACCATTTCGTAAATCTTCACCTTCGCGCTCATCAACTGAGAGTAAAACCTTGCACAACAAGGGCGCCAGTGTCAGAAAAGACAATATACGATACTTTCCTGCCACACCTTACCGAATCCGCCCGTGAAAAAAAAACCCAAGAGAAATCCCTGGAATGTCGCTGTCCTGGCCTACGATGGCCTGTCCCTCTTCGAATACGCCATCGTTGGCGAAGTCTTTGGCCTCCATCGCCCAGAAATCACGCCCTGGTATCAGTTCCGCATCGCGTCTCTGGACATGGGAAAATTGCGTTCCAACTCTGGCCTTCAGTTTATGGCTACGGGTGGATTGCAGGCATTGGACGACGCCGGAACCATCCTCCTCCCAGGCTGGCGCGACACCAATGAAACGCCCCCAAAGAGCCTCTTAGAAAAGCTCAGAATCGCCCACGATGAAGGGGCAAGAATCGGATCCATCTGCAATGCAGCCTTCATTCTCGCCGAAGCCGGTCTCCTCGATGGAAAACGAGCAACAACCCATTGGCGTTGCGCCGATGCACTGGCACAGCGTTTCCCTAAGATTGAAGTTGCCCCCGACGTTCTCTATATCGATTGCGGTCAAGTCCTCACATCGGCAGGAAGCGCCGCCGGCATTGACCTCTGCCTACACATCGTTCGGAACGATTGTGGCGTCTCCGTCGCAAACACCATTGCGCGCCGATTGGTGGTTCCACCTCACCGTTCAGGCGGCCAAAAACAATTCATCCTCAGCCCGGTTCGAGATTCTCCAGAAGCCTCGCTAAGCAAGACTCTCGACGCGATCCGATCGACTCTTGCAGAACCACATACGGTCACAAGTATGGCGAAGACTGCCGGACTCGCACCAAGAACCTTTGCCCGGCATTTTAGCAAGATGAACGGGACCACTCCTTACGTTTGGTTACTCAACGAACGAATTCGCAGAGCACAATCGCTCCTAGAAACCACAGCCCTAACGATCGACGAAATTGCCGAAGCTTGTGGCTTTACAGATGCCCAAGCACTTCGCCTAAGGTTTCGCCAACTCATCGGCACTCCCCCCTCAGTCTATCGGAAGACCTTTCATCACTAGGGCTTTTGGGGGCGATATGCCGCGCCATTATCCCGAGGCATCGTCTTGTGCCAAGCCACCAAGTCCCTAGTCAATTGAGTCACCATCTGAGGATGGCTTACCGCCACATTCGACGTTTCCCCGCGATCCGAAATCATATCGTAAAGCTCGGGGTTCGATCCGTCATACTCACAAAGCAACTTCCACTTCCCCGCCCTCACCGCCAAATCAGGCAAGTCGCTGACACCATAGAAGG
>CAJXVR010000097.1 GCA_913061285.1 uncultured Verrucomicrobiota bacterium
CTGCGAATTGTTCCAAGTCTTCCATCGCCTGATCCGCATTCTCGGCAGTGGCAAATTCAGGTTTCAAGTAAAAGCCAAAAAATGAACTGGAGTGCCTCGCATATGAGAACATCCGGTACAAGCCCTCGACGTTGTTCAACACAAAATTCTCTACCTTACGAAGCTGCGAGTGTGCTCCGTCCAGACTCATTCCTGTTGGATTCGTCACCCGGCCGAAAACATTGGCACTCTTGCTTTGCGGTAAGTATTCAGCAGGCGGAATAAGCTGAAGCCCCCCTAGAAAGCCCCCTGCTCCAACTAAGAAAATGAACGCTCGCCGCGGCACAGACCGCAGCCCATAGGAGACGAAGCGCACGAACACTCGACTCACGCTGAGTCCGATTTGATCAATCATCCGTCCTAGAAAGCCCAAACGTGTCGACACTCCAACCCCCTCGCGTGCCCGACGCTTTAACGGCTTGCCGAGCAGACGGCTGGCGAGCATTGGTATCACGGTTATCGAGGTCAACATTGAAAGAACCACAGCAAACGAAATCGAGAATGCAATGTCTCTAAAGAGTTGCCCCGCCTGTTCTTTTATAAACAACACCGGGATAAAAACAACGAGTGTCGTCAAGGAGGCAGCAACGATAGGCGCCCAGACTTCCGTTGTAGCTTTCACAGCCGTTTCCTTAGAATCACCCGCTGCGCCCCGAAAGTGGCGAAAAATATTCTCCATCACCACTACTGCATTATCGACGACCATCCCTGCGGCAAAGGCAAGCCCGGCCAGCGATATAACATTCAAGGACCGGCCAAAGGCTGCCAGGAGCACAAAGGTCCCGATTAAACAGAGAGGAATTGTGATGGCGATTGCCAAGGTTGACGACAGCGACCGTAAGAAAATAAAAAGTATGAGAGTCGCTCCCAAAGCCCCAATCACCAAGTTCTTCGTTACCCTGAGAATCGAATCCCAAATATAGATCGAGGCATCATAATTCACCCAAAGCTCAAGACCCGACTCAGAAAATTCTTCGTTAATCTGAGCCGCTTCCTCTTTCACTCGTCGTGTCACGGCGATCGTGTTTGCCCCTGTCACCTTTGCAATACTCACCGATACGGCAGGTTTCCCCATCGTGCCCCCTAGCGAATCAGGCTCTTCGAATCCGTCAATGACCTCCGCGATATCTTCGATCCGCACGATCCCATCAGGACCATTCTTGATCACTGTCCTTCTAATCTGGTTGAGATCGGTAAATTGGCCGACGGTTCGAACGAGGATACGGGAGGCTCCATCTTCAATATCACCGCCCCGCCGATTTTGATTCTCGCTTTGAAGCGCGCTTCTGACCTCATTGATGGTTATCTGCCGCGAATCAAGCGCCACGAGATCCACCCGCACTTGGATTTGCCTTCGAGATCCACCGTACCAGCGGACACGCCCCACGCCTTGAATTCGCTCGAGTCGAGGACCGATCGTTTCCTCCATGATCTCGCGAACATCATTGACAGGCAGCTCACTCAGAACCGTCATTCGAACAACAGACGTGTATTCCTCCGAATCAGAAGCATAGATCACCGGTTTCTCCGTTTCGTCTGGAAGATCTCGAACACTGCCAAGTTTGGTATTGATGTCGATCACTGCGGCATCCTTATCAACCCCCCACTCGAATTCTAAATGGATTTCGGTTTGGCCTTCTTCGGACTCCGAATGAATTCGACGAAGGTTCTGAACCGTTGCCAATTTTTGCTCTTGCCGCATGGTCACCTCAGACTCAACCTCCATTGCTGCTGCCCCTGGATAATCGGTGTATATCGAAATGATCGGGCGATCGATGGTCGGATTCAGTTGAACCGGAATAAATCGTAGGGCTGCTCCACCAAATAGCAGGAGCATGATCATCCCAACAACGACGGCCGTCCCGTTTCTAACGCTATGCTCGATGATTCTCACGGCAACCCTAAGCTCGATGATTGGCTGGCTGAGGGGAGGACTCTGACCCGATCCCCATTCTTCAGCTTACTCCCTCCCATTAGGACAATATGATCACCACGCCTCAATCCAGCACCTTTGAGGGGAGCAATCACAATTTCCCCCTCAAGTTCCTGGCTCACTTCAATCGGGATCTCTTCGACCGTTCCTTCTTTCTGCTCTCCCTGAGAATGAAATCGATAAACGACCATCTGTTGTTTGCGATATTGTAAGGCCGTTCGAGGAACCACCAATGCCAGACCACCCTCATCCAAGGTGAGAGAAACCTTAGCATACATCCCAGCCGAGAGAAGCCGCTCAGGATTTTCAAGTTCCAACAAGACTGGAAAATTTCGAGACCCTTCACTGGCCTGAGGAATCAGCGCTATCACCCGTCCCTTAAAACGAGAATCGTTCAAACCCGGAATCGTGACTGAAGCGATTTGCTCTGGAGTAATCGCGGAAATATATTTCTGAGGGACAGAAATGCGAAGCTTCATGGGATTCATCACCATCAACCTCATCGCCAAATCACCTGGCGATGCCCACTCTCCGACTTCTTTGTTCTGTTGAGAAATGACACCCGCAAAGGGAGCCGAAACGGTTAGATTCGACAATCGGCGTTGAATCTCCTCGACGACAACTCGTCGAATGGACACTTCCGCCTCCGCGATCAGTACTTCCTCACTGCGCGTGCCTTCAGCTATGAGAGCGAGCCGTGCCTTCGCTTGTGAATATTGAGCCTGACTGACGTCAAACTCAGAACGTGCCCGTCCCAATTCACTCGCGGCCGCGATCCCCTGCTCCGCCAGTTTCTGCACCCGTTTCCACTCCTCTTCAGCAGCCTTCCTCACCGCCTCAGAAGCCGCCAATCGACGGGTTGCCTCTTCAATCTCCTCTGGACGAGATCCCGCAACAAGCTTTCCAAGCTCAAGTTCAGATTTTAGCAGCTCAGCCTCAGCTCGCTTCAAGGCGATCAAGTCAGCTCGTCGGTCCATCTCAAACAAAATATCCCCTTTATCTACCCATCCTCCTTCCCGGACCGGCATCGAGACAATTTGTCCTTGCCCCCGCGAACTCATATTGACGCTACGAAAGGGCTCCAGCGACCCAACCACATTGAGAACGGTCGACATCTTACGCTCAGCAACGCTCACCAGCTCAACACGATGTTTGGGCAGGTCTTGTCCCAGCGCAAGCGTCTGAACAAGAATGGCACAAAGTATCCCCCCAACCCTTGTCACCAAGTCATTGCGATATGAATCAATTGATTTCAGTTCCGTCATGAAGGGACGAAAACATGCCAGAAGATCGCTCCGAAATACAGGACAATCGGCATTGTGACTCATGGCTCTATTGCCTATCATTAACTTGCGAAACGCCGAAACAGACACACTCAGCCACAAATGGGGACGCCTACTAAAAGAGCTCAAACGTCAATTCTCTTGGCCAGTGTTTTGTTTGGAACCATTCAGGCCGCAAATTTAGACACTCCATCACAGAAGGCCTTCCGCTATCTGGCTTCAGAATCGCTTCAATGGGCAAGAGACAATAAGTGTTACTCGTGCCATAACAATGGGGATGCCGCTCGGGCCCTTTTCCTCACCGCATCCGATTCCAACGAGTTTTCGAATCCACAATGGAACGAACTCTTCAGCTGGTATCGAAAGCCAGAAGGATGGATTGATGCCACGAACAGTGATCTCGATCTCAGTCCAACGCTTGGACTCGTCCAGTTTGGGGCAGCAAGCCGTAGCGCTCTTCGCCATGCTCCTTCATTCAGTCGAGCCACCGACGCCTCCCGTCTGCAATCGAGGATTCTTGCGGCGCAGCATGAAGACGGTTTTTGGAGAGTTGAATCGGAAGGTCAGATTGGATCTCCCGGCACCTATGGAAACGTCCTCGGAACGCTGATGGCTCTTGAAATACTCGCCTATGAGCCGACGCCTCAGGTGCAAACAGCCATCACTCGTTCCATTGACTGGGTTTACGCACAATCACCACAAGCAACCATCGAACTCGCTGCAGGGGCTCAAATTCTGAAACGCTCCCCAGCTCCAGAGAAACAGTCGAAATCGAACCGTTGGCTTCGAACTCTTGTTGATCAACAAAATAGCGATGGCGGCTGGGGCCCCTACCGCTCCCAATTCTCGGAGGTATTTGATACTGCAATTGCGTTAATCGCCTTAAGCGCTCAAACAACGCCTAAAATTGGTGGTCCCGCAATTCATAGAGGACGATCGTTCTTGTTTAAAACCCAAGAATCCTACGGAGGCTGGCCAGAGACGACCCGTCCTACCGGCGGCACAAGTTACGCTCAGCACATCTCAACCTCAGCCTGGGCCCTGATCGCCATAAACGCGATCGCCGATCAACCACCCCAGACGGATACGATCCGAAACGCCCCCTAGGATTAGCTCAATCCTTGCAAAAAGCATTGTCATCCGATCTGGTTTGAATAGCCTCTAATTCAATGGCGATGACATCCTCAACCAATCACAACTATCCCGGCAAACTCATAGCTGTCGAAGGATTGGATGGATCCGGCAAGTCAACGCAAATCTATCTCCTGAAGCGTTGGCTAGAGCGGCAGGGACTGAGGGTCTTCTTTAGCAAGTGGAATTCATCGATCCTCGTCAAGTCGGCGACAAGCAAGGGAAAAAATCGAACCCTGCTAACACCCACGACGTTTAGCCTAATTCACGCCACAGATTTCGCCGACCGATACGAGCGACAGTTGGTCCCACTATTACGGGCCGGCTACATCGTACTCTGCGACCGATACATCTATACTGCCTTCGCACGAGATACGGTCCGAGGTTGCCCCCCAGATTGGGTGAGAGAGATCTATGAATTCGCAGTGACTCCGGACATAGTCTTTTTCTTCAAGGCCCACCTCCAGACGTCCCTTGACCGTATCCTACAGGGCAGAGCTCAACTCAAATATTTTGAGGCGGGGATGGACCTCCGGCTTTCGCCCGACATTCAAGAGAGTTTTCGAATCTTTCAGTCTAGGATTCTTGAACAATACCTCTCCATGAGCACCGAGTTTGATTTCACCGTAATAGACGCCAATCAACTTGTGGAGGCCCAACAGAGTATCTTGCGAAAAATCATCACCTCGAGAATTGACCTCGCTCAATTTCGCAGCTGAAGCAGCGTCCTATGAATTATTCTCCCAAAGGACAAGACGTCCTGGTTCCAGTTCCTGCCCAAAAAAAATTCTACGGCAAGGGCATTCCCGGCATCGACGTTAAAGAGCTGACGGGAAAACTCATCGTTATCGAAGGCGCCGATGGATCAGGGAGATCAACGCAGATTCGCAAGCTTGTTGACTGGCTTGAAGCATCAGGTCACGGGACGGTACAGGTAGGTTTAAAGCGATCGAGTCTTATAAGCGAAGAGTTAGAGCGCGCCAAGGAAGGCAATGTCCTGTGCAATACGACGATGAGTCTCTTCTACGCGACAGATTTTGCTGACCAAACGGAGAATATTATCATTCCAGCCTTAAGAGCAGGGTTCATGGTCTTGGCAGATCGCTACATCTACACCTTAATGGTTCGAGATATCGTCCGCGGACAAGAGCCTGATTGGGTGAAAAACCTCTACGGTATCGCCCTCGTCCCAGACGCCGTGTTCTACCTCAATGTCCCACCAGAACAACTGATCCGTCGATCGTTTGCCAAGAAGCAGGCGCTCGATTATTGGGAAAGTGGTATGGATTTAGGGCTTTCTCGAGACATGTTCGATAGCTTCCTTCAGTATCAAGATTTGTTTCAAGAACACTTCATGCGCTTGCAAGAAGAGATTCAATTTCAAATCATTGATGGAACGAGAAGCGAGAAAGAGGTCTATGCCACGCTCAAGGCCCAGGTCACCAACGTCCTCGCTGGGCAAAGCAAATTGAGCACGTGAGCCAGACCTCTCAGTTTCTCTAGATACAACCCGCCGCATTTTGCCAGTCCACAACGCTAGAATTCGCCGACTCGGCAGTATCGATATTGGCACCAATACGATCAAACTTTTGATCGCTGATACCGATGGACTTGAGATCTCGCCCGTTTACCAAGAAAGCATTCAAACTCGACTTGGGGCTGGTCTATCTGAATCAAACCACCTCTCTCAGCAAGCTATCGACAGAACGCGGGCAGTAGTTACCGACTACTTACGAAAGGCGAGCGAGCTTTCAGCTGAGAGTGTCATTGGTAACGCTACAAGCGCGGTCCGTGATGCCGAAAATGGAGAGCTATTCGTCCAACAATTGGAGAAAGAAACCGGCATTTCCGTCGCCATCATCTCAGGTAATGAGGAAGCCAATCTGATCTACCGAGGCACTAACACGGCTCACCGAAGCTCAACCAATCACCGTTTGATTTTAGATGTGGGCGGCGGCAGCACAGAGATGATTCTTGCGATAAATCAACGAATCACGGCACGGGAAAGCTTCAATGTAGGCAGCGTCCGCCTTCTCGAACAATCCAATCTGATCGACCCTCTCGACAGGTCTCAACTTCGAGCAATCGATCGAATAATCGCTACCCATTATACCCCGCTCATAGCGGCAGCCAAACCTCACCTTGAATCGAATTCGGGCTTTGATCTCATCGCTGCCGGAGGCGGGGCAGTTGCCGCTTCAATGTTACTTTCAAAATCCATCACCTTCCTACCCGACCAGATAGAAAGCAGGCCATTGAAGCTCACAGATCTCCAACAACTCAACGAGCGACTCTGGGATTCATCCCTCCAGGAGCGCATTGATTGGCCAGGGATGCCAAAAGAACGAGCTGATATTCTTCCGATCGGAATCGCAATTTTCGCCCATCTTCTTGACGCTCTTGGACTCCAAGAGCTCCACGTATCGACTCGTGGGCTTCGCTTCGGTCTTTTGCTACAGCACTACGAGTGCACACGCTGACGGCGGCGGGATCGTAGAGCACGAATCCAATTCACCGGAATCTTGGCAATCGCGAGACCGATCGAAAAAAGCGATCGACTCCCAAAGGATCGCAGAAACGCGTTGAAAGCACCGATTCCTTTACCGGAACGACTCAAAATGTATCCCAAATCATACGATGAACTGGCTATCATTCTCTTGAATCGTAACTTCTCCGCTGGATCTAGCTTCGACGAAAATTCACTCAGAATAATCCCGACATCATGAATCTCGTTCCGGGCTCTCCCTCCCATATCGGAGGTCCCTTCGCAGATATTTTTCCCATCAATCCACCGTACCCATCGTTTCTCTCGGTGGAACCCGCAGTTCACTTCACCATCAACGATAGCACCAAGAATCATTATCCAATCGTCGGCGGATATCGCCTTGGTATTCCAGCCGAGACGCAAGCAATCGCGACGAAAGACCGTGGCACTCGGCACAGCTGGTTGATGAGCCATGAAGAGCGTTCTCGTTTGTTCGCGGGTAAGATAGCACCATCCTTGATCATCTCCGGAGTCAACCTCTGGCAAATAGGAAATCTGATCCAGCTCAAGTTTCTGTTCATGAGTGACTCCCGGCCCGGTCGTTTCCCAGTTACTAAAAACGAACGAACACCCACCATGCTCAATCCCCTCAATTGACCGAGAAAGATAATCCGGCTTCCAATAGTCATCGGCATCCAAAAAGGCAATATAGTAGCCCGTCGCCAGTTTCAATCCCGTTTCTCGAGCACCAGCAAGTCCACGATTCTCTTGATAATGATAAATCACTTCAGGAAAGTCTCTCGAGACAAGTCCCGAATCGTCCGTAGATCCATCGTCAACCAAGATCACCTCAACCGAGGAATAACACTGTTGCAGGATACTCTTGAGAGCCCTTGCTAGGGTATCCTCGCGATTGAAACACCGAACAATGACGCTAATTTTCTTCATTACGTCTTCATTGGACTAACTCCATCCATCAAAGCCACTAATCGATCAGCGAACACCGCCCCCGGATCGCTAGGCACCTTCACTCTAACGCTCTGAGAGGCTGCCATTCCCATTTCTCTTAGGGAAGAACGATTGATCCAGACCCGCTCCAGGGTCTCATCCAAGAGCTGCGCGCTAGGCGCCGGACATATATATCCCGTTTTTCCCTCCTCGAGTAACTCGGCGTTCCCTACGACGTCGGTAACAATGCAAGGCCGACCACACAACATTGCCTCAACGACAACCAGTGGCAGGCCCTCTTCTCGAGACGGCAGTACGAGACCATGATGTTCTTTCCAGATAGATTCAATTGATTCCGTATGCCCCCGAATCTCACACCCTTTAGCCCCACAAAAGTCAATCAACCGTTGCATCCCAGTTTTATTGATACCCGCTCCGTAGAACGAGACCCTCAAATCACGCTCTCTCCATTTCGCCGCACCCAGGGCGCGAATCAAGACATCTTGTCCCTTATCCTTGAATTCAAATCGACCCACGCAAGCAAGACGCAGGCTCCCGTCTGCACTTGGCCACGGCACTGGTTCATTCGAAGAAAGATTGTACGGATTCCGCACTACTTCGCCCTGGGGAATCCGTTGCCCGATCATCTCTTCAGTCCTCCCAAGAACACGCTTCGCCACATGAAATGACCCGACTGAAGCCAAATGAGCATTCGAAACCTCATCGATATCAGCATCACATGGCCACCCGCGAATATTCGCGGCCTGTGAGATCAACGCATAGGGAATCCCACTCTTTTGACAGGCCTGCGCCCAGGGTAAGCCATCCCAATTCCACCCCTGAGAAATAATGACAAGCTCTGGCTTTGACTCCACGATACGACGGCATAAGAGCTCAAGAGCTCGAGACTGGAATCGAAAGGGCAAGATCCGATTCATGGCACGACGATGAACCGGCAATTGATACCCGTTCGGAGTCATTAAACGGCTCCCTAAGCCTACGAGTTCTAGAAGTTTCTTGTGGTGCTGGCTTCTGAGATCCTTATAGATATCGACCTCGAACCCCCGGTTTACCAAGTCCTTTGCCGCAGCGGACCAAAGTTCCTCGCTCCCTCCCCAGTCAGCGGGTATCGTCGAAACAAAGGCAATCCGTCTACTCATCGTGATTCCTCCGAATATCCCTTAACTTCAAACTGCGAAAGGAACAGTTGGGTAAATTTCCTCGAACTCTCATCATTCAAATGGTCTCCATCAAAGCTTGTGAACGCCTCCTCTGAGGAAACCAAGATGAGATCCATGCCCGAGGTGCGGGCAATCTGTTTCGCGAAAGTGGCATTCGCCATGGGAGATGGAACCAAAGTAAGGACCGTCTGAATTCCTCGCAACTCCATAGCCTTCCTAAAACGCCCCACAGCCTTCACATATTTTGAAGGCAGCGAATCATCTGACTCCGTTGCCACATACGAAACCGTCGCTTGTCGGTCATCACGGACACTCAGATTCCACGCACCATTCTCATGCTCTCGCCAGATAGCAATTTTCTCGGGATCAACAAGTTTAGGGATCCATCGATGAACAAATCGCCGCAGGTGCCAGGCAAGCTGAAATTCTTTTACATCGACCCATGCCTTCCAAGCTCGACCAGCCAACGCAGCTTTCCCTGCGGTCGAACTGTTTTCCCAAAAGCTCTTATCACAATTCACCACCACAATCTTTGGTCGAAGGCGATACTTATCAATCATGCGCATCGCAAATACACTCCCCTCATCATAGCCAAACCCTAGATTATAAAACCGAACCCCACTTTCCGTTGAAAAAGACTCGAGCACGCCCGGGTCCATAGCGCAGAGGATCCGAGAATTCCCAAGAAACAGAACGTCCGCCGATTTCGCTTCTTCGACCACATTACCCAGATTATGATAATAAATCTGTTGATCGATTGCCCTCTTTCCATCGTAGACCAAAGAAGCTTCTCCCCCAGCTCGAACACCGTTTTGACGCAGGAGGGAATCCTCCGAAAGTTGCATCCATCCTGCGATGAGGTTCACAAGAATAAGCGCAAACAAAAACGACAGCACGCCAAGCAAGAGCGTCCAAGCCCGTCTTGCTCTTCTAGAATTGAAAATAAATGAAGGCTGACCCTTGTGCATAACTTGAAAGTATCGCCACCAACATCACGCCTGCCCAAACGGCTTTTTCCGGTGATCGAGGGGCGCCGATAAGCCCCTCAATTTCCAGTATCCGTCGAACATGTAGCCCACAAATCGGCATCAAGTAGAGCCCCCCAAGAGCAAGGACTGAGAGAGCTCCCAGCCCGATGCCTCCATACAGTGCGCTTCCCATCATTGTCACCAATTCTCCGGCCGATTCCATCCGAAAAACCATCCAAGCCAAGAAGACAAAGCACTGGGTGAGAACATACCACCCGATTCGCTGGGAAAATGATTTCCAAGGCCGAGCCCCACCGACACCAAGGCCCTTTTCCATCAATAGCCCCAGGCCATGAATGGCACCCCATAGAATAAAGGGAACGCCAGCACCATGCCACAATCCACCGAGCAGCATCACCAAAAAAACATTCCTCATGGTTCGACTTCGGCCGTGCCGATTCCCCCCGAGCGGAACATACAGATAGTCCCGCAACCAGGTAGATAGACTAATATGCCACCGGCGCCAGAATTCTTGCAACGACCCGGCGATATACGGTGCATCAAAATTCAAGGGTAAGCGAAAGCCCAGCAAATAGGCCAAACCGCGAGCAATCATGGAATACCCTGCAAAATCAGCGAAAATTTGCCCACCGAAGAGCAAGCTGAGCGAACCGATCCCAACAATCCCATGAACGGCCCCTCGATCTCCCCAATAGGCATCGACTAATGCTGCTAAGCCATCAGCAATCACGAGCTTGAAAAAAAAGCCCGCAATGAGCTGGAAGCAACCCTCGGTCACGACCGGCCAACATAGTTGGCGACGCCGGGGCCATTGATAAAAGAAATCCTTCGCTCGAACAATCGGCCCCGCCACCAACTGAGGAAAGAAGCTCACATACAACAAGAACTCAGCAAACGATGAGCGATGTTTTAATTCCCCACGATACACATCAATCACGTAACTCAGCGATTGAAAGATATAGAATGAGATACCAATCGGCAGAGCCACTTCCCACCCCCATACAAGATCGGCACCCGAGACTTGATTAATGACACTCCCTGTGCCACGAAGGAAAAAATCTGCGTATTTGAAGACTGCCAACGTGCCGAGACTTCCCGAGACAGCGAGCGCTACCCAACGTCTCGCCAACCGATTGCCATGAGGCCCAGCGCTTAACTGCCCCGCTACGAAATAATTCAACCCGGAAATCCCTAGTAGTAGAAATAAGTATTGAGGAATGTGCCACGAATAGAACACGAGGCTTGCAACGAGCAGCACCACAAAATAGGAACGGCCCAGTTTTTCCGAACCAAGGGTGCAGCGGGCCACGAGGACGAGCAAAAACAAACCCGCGAAGCTGACCGATGCAAAGCTCATCTGAAGTGACTCGAGACCATGCTATCTTCGCTTGTCCAAGACGACTAGCATCCAAAAATCCCGGGTCGCCCACGGGCGCCGCAGCAATCGCTGAGTCAGCCATTTTAGTCGACCGAAGCGAGGACCAATCAAATCTGTATCCGTCGGTTCATCCAATGGACGAAGCACGTCTCGATAAAGTTTTCTCAGTAATTTCGAAGGTAGATCGGTCCTCTGCTCATCTCGAGTACGACGATCGACACTCCCGATATTCCGAATCCACCGAGCAACAACATCACTCGCCTCAGCTCTAGAAGCGCCGTCGCCCCGACGTCGTCGGAGTGCTCCAAGAGGGCTCTGACCGCCATCCTCGTGATTGAACAATTGTACAAATCGCAAGTAAGTCATCGGCGGATAGGCAGTATGCGACAAGGTATAACCGGTGAGTTCTCCTAAACACTCAAAGGCACGCTGAGACCACATCGTCACGTGATGAGGCGGCCACGCCAAGGGATCAGAAACACGAGCAAGCAGTGTCTCATGACTCGGCACCGCAATTATGATCCGATTCGGATCACAGCATTTGACATAGTGCCGCACGAATTCCAAGGGCTCTGGCACATGCTCCAGGACCTGCAGCATGACAAGCGCATCAACGTTTTCATCGGGTTTTGTAAACGCTTCCGGCAGGAGGCCGTTGTATCCCTTCGCAGTAAGTTTCTCCAGTGCCACTCGATTGGTGTCAACGCCAATCCCTTTCAATCCCGCTGCAGAGGCCATCTCAAGAAACGCCCCATCGCCACACCCAATCTCCACGAAATTAGCGACACCCAATTGTTTGAGAATGCGAACCGCATAGTGTTTGTCCCAAGTGGATTTTGTATAGTACCACGGATAGCTCGCATCCAGCAGTTGATAAAACTCCTCCCCCGCAATGACAGCCGGCGAAAACCATCGCAATCCAGAGCTTGATGAATGAAATTCCTGAACATTCTGCTCGAAATACCGGGTAACTAGTTCCGGGGAAAGGGCTTTCCCAAAATGCGTTTCATAGGCGTTCGCGAGCTCTTGCCCAGAATAATTTCGGAGCGGTTCCCCTTTCGCTCCTGTCAAAGGGCATCGATCCGACTCCCTAATCTCCAAGCTATTCTGATTCTCCATTTCGGGCGTTCCGCTGATGAGGACGAACTCTGTAGACGCTGGCGAGATTTTGACTGCCTTTGAACCTGCGAAGAATCGTACTTTGTCCGGCACGTTCAAACTCCATGGGGAAGTCTTGGACGAGACGAGCGACCTGTCCATGATGCCCCATCGAACGATCCATCGGCACTGAGAGATCGACAATCAACCAATCGATTTCTTCCGTCTTAAAGAAAGCCAACAAATCAGTGCTATTGGTATGCGCCAGCGTGTAGCCACGCCCCATCCAATCACTGGACGATAGAACCTTACTTCCACGTAACACTCGGTTTCCGAGACGGACATCGCTCATTGCGACCGAGGCAACCACGGCCCCTTCTCCTCGGGCATCAGAAGAAACAAGAATTTTTTTCGATACACCATCGTGATTCAGATCCATTGCATCGACCAAGTTCTGAAACCCTTGAAATCCCTTGGCAGGAACACTGAACACTTCGATCAAATAGAGTCCTAGAAAGCACAACAACACCGGAATCCCTTTCCATTGCGCCTGTTCCGAAAGCACACTCTTGTTCCAAACCCAACAACATCCCATCCCCACGAAGAACATTGCAGGGCCAATAAAGGGAATAAGATAGCGCTGCTCAAAACCGACCGGAATCAAGGTGTAAGTTAAGATAAGCCCAATCGGTAAAGCCAACATGACCGCACTCATTTCTGGCACTTTCCCGGCAGCCTGACGCCCTTTCAAGCTCGCCCGCACCCCTATGACCATCAAGATACACAGCCCCGCTCCAAGCGTTCGGTATATTTGTTTCGCAAAATAAGGCAAGGCCTCAGCCACATACCCGGGAGACCACTCGCGGACCATCCCCTCTTCAGTAATCTTGTAAGTTAATAGCATCCAAGGAAGACAAATAGCCAGCACCGGCAGCGTCGCGGCCCAAAACTCCCTCGACCGGAAAAGCTCATAGCGTCGAGTCAGCACCAAGGCAATCGGAGGCACAAACGCTAACATCAATCCGGACCCTTTTATCATGATCGTCCCAGCCGCCAAAAAACCAAACAAGAGCGACCAGCGATATCCTGGCTTCTGAAGAAAAATGCCGAAACACCAGCTCGCTCCAAAACAAAATAGCCCGAGAAGCAGGTCAGACATAACCATACCAACGTAGCGCTGAACCAATGGCAGCGAGCAAAACACCAAGCCAACAAGAATGCTCAAACCTCGTCTTCCCCCACCCCAAGTCACCAGACAAGCAATCATTGCCCCAAGGACCCCGGCGACAAAACTCTGCAAGAGCAACACCGAGTTGAGGGAATCTGAAAACAAAGAAAACCAGAGTGACTGGATCACATAGAATCCAGGAGGAAAATGACCAATCGCTACTTTGGGATAGAACTCGTAGTACAACTCGGCGTAGGCGAGTGGGTTCTCACCAAGATGCCCCCAAACGTAATCATGGACCATTAAACCCGTAACGTAATGTGAAGCTTCATCGGGATGCCCCCCTAACTCACTTTCAAAAACATCACCAAGATTAAGAAGCCCGTATGAGACGCCCCAAAGGAGTAACAAGGAGCAAAGAAACATGCGTGTCCAAGACCAGGAACGAGATTCCCCGGTATCAGACTTCACCCTATGTTCGCTATCGCTCTCCATTTACTCTTCCCAAATCTCTAAACGGCCTAACTTTGAGTCCGGCAGATCATCCTACTGC
Source organism: uncultured Verrucomicrobiota bacterium (assembly GCA_913061285.1). Taxonomy (GTDB): domain Bacteria; phylum Verrucomicrobiota; class Verrucomicrobiia; order Limisphaerales; family AAA164-E04; genus UBA2970. The sequence goes on from CAJXVR010000097.1 coordinate 14,187, forward strand.
ATAAGGTGCTGTTTCACCGCGCTTTTCTTAAACACATGAATCCCGAGCAGACCAATTGCAAGTATCCCAGGCACGCTGAGGGAATGAATCAAGAATAGGAGAGTATTGATTAGGTCAAGATCGCGAAATGACGAATCGATCCACTGCCAGAATATCGCCCCAACAACGGTCGCACCTGTAACCCCCAATCCGAGCAAGGTGAAGAAAAGAACATCTTCCTCCAACTGGAGCACTTGCTTCGTGAAGGGAAGCGGCGTCGCATCGCTACCGAGGTACAGATACCAACTAAACAAATAGAACTGTGCCCCACCTAAGCCCGCTAGTAGTAACAATGCTTGAGAATGAAGATCAAACAAGTTCAGTGGGCCCAGAGCCATGGGGCCCAAGAGAAACGCAACGAATTGGACTAAGGTACTGGATAGAATTAGAAACAATCCGGTGATCTCAAATAGCTCAGGTCGCTCAGAGAAGATAAAAAGAAGATTTCTCATTCCGTCGCGCCAAGTCCTAAGATGAGCCACTCGATCGCTCGGCCCCCTCCGAAGTCCAGAGCGGATTTCAACAATTTTCGCATTTGCCTTGAGCGCCTTGATCAAGAGTTCCCCAATGAACTCCATTCCATCCGCTCTCACGTTCCATTTGTCATAGGACGATTTTTTTAAACAACGAAATCCAGAGTTTGAATCAGAGAACTGTCCCCCAAATAGAGTATTGATTAGGAACGTGATGACAGGCGTTCCTAAGTATCGGTGAAGTAGCGGCATGGCTCCGGGCTCAATATCTCCGCGAAGACGCGAAGCACTGGTCATGTCAGCATCCTCTCGTATGGCCGCCTGGTAAAGTTCGAGCACATTTTCGACCAAATATGTACTATCAGCATCAGCAAACGCGACATAACGTCCCTTAGCGGATCCGATCCCGCCCTGCAGCGCCGCCCCATAGCCCCGACGGGTCACATGCTCAACCCGAGCGTCCAACGATTCGGCAATCTCGATCGAACGATCCGTGCTTCCGTTGTCCGCTACAACGATTTCATAGCTGACCCCAGAGTCTCGCAATGATCCATGAACCCACTCGATGCAACGCCCGAGCGTCGCCTCTTCGTTCAGACAGGGAAAGACAAAGGACAGTTCCACTTCGTTCGTTTCTGGCGTTTCGTCCACAGCACTACTCATTTACAGAATCTCCATACTCCACTTTCTCTAAAAGCTATGCGCCTGTTGCATTCAAATAAAGCAAAATACCTTCGCAACATGGGTAATAATCAGTAATCAAGAACAGTAATCACGCCCCTATAAGAAACGGCCCTCCCAAGAACCGGAGAAGCGACGGAGCATTCGATCATTCTACGACGTTGTACGAAACGACGATCGCTCGATGCTGCGAGGGTCTATCAGCCTCGACTTCTGCCGATAAAAACTGAACACCATTTCCGGCAAAGGCATAGTCAATGCGAAGCCAAGGCCGAAAAAACGATAGCGGATTTCTCGTTTTCCCCGGAAACGTGTGGCCGTATCCACGCCCCTTCTCTTCAAAGGCATCACCGAAAGCAGCGGACAGGCGCCGGTATATGATTCCGTGCGGCGGCACATTGAAATCACCGCACAAGACTGTAGGGAAAGACTCCGATTGAACTCGCGCGATCAATCGTTCCACGAGGTCAATCTGGCCAGAGAAAAAATCACGATTCTGCTTCCGCATCTGGCTCCCATAGCCTTGATTGCCACCGAAGATCGCCGAAGCCAGCCCCTTCCCGCGCATTCCCTCCATGATGAAGCGCCTTGTCGGCAGGTGAACATTGTACACGACAAGCTTCCCTCCGGAGGGAAGCTCTACCACATAACGAGCAGCCACACCCACGGTTCCCCAACGGACCTCATCAACAACTCCGGCCTCGATAATTGGAAACCGAGACACAAACGCAAACTCTCCGTGCGAACGCACTTCCCATTCAGGATATTTTTCCCGATAGAATCGAGGCGGCAGAGCCTCCTGAAACGCCATTAAATCGGGTTCATGAAGATCGGCAAACTGATCAATAGTCGTCTTCCCATTGTTCCCCACATTATTCGAGAGCAACGTCACAGTTCCCTCATCACTTTCTATTGCCTCGTTAGAGAACTGATATCCCATGAATAACCAGGCATATCCAACAATGAAGGCGAACAGCATCAATGCGTAACGAAAACAAAACACCAGGCAACATGGCAGCAAGATCAAAGCCGGAAGCACCCAAACCACCCCTGGGAGGTAGAGAAGCGTCGCGAGCAGCCAGTGCTTCTCTCCGTAACCATCCAAGAGCAAGAGAAGAAAGGAAGTAGCAACGACCACCGCAATAGCGACGATCGAGAAAAAATCTCCGGCAAGCCGGTAAAGCCTTCCAGCCCCCTCACGGAAACTCAAGCCCCGCCAACTCGCTATCCAACGCGCTACTCGTTTCATCGATGCAATACAGTTGCTGCGCCACATCGATCCGCGGCGCTTAGAATCCGAGCAAGCACTTTAATTCGTACCGTCCTATTCATCATGAACCTCCTGGCCTATTCCTTTGCGAGTCACGAGAATCTTGCGGTTATTGGTTAACCGAACCTCTAGCTGATCAAGCCTGTCATGCGACTGTTCCCGCATCGGCAAGCGAACAGCAATCGTTCCCTGGGTCCCAAGGTAAGAACAAGGGGGAAACTCGTAGACGGACTTCGTTTTCCTGGCACCCCCCAACGACACATTCCATCCCGCCAAGTCAACAATGAAAGGGCTACGGTTTCGAAGTCGGCACTCAATAAAACTCCCGTTCATCCGCCTCATAGCAAGCTCAATATCTGGGTTCGCCTCCAATGGAACTTCTCCGTGATTCCTTGCCCCCACAGAAGCCTGCTTGGTCATCGCCCATCTATTCCCAGTTTGAATCGCTATCGAACGGTCTTCCAACTGCTGACCAAAAACAACCCGATCCACCACGCGATTATCACTATCAAAAAGGACGATTCCATCACCCGTCTCGTTTATGGAATAACCCGTATTCATTCGCGTTTCGAACACCTTAGAGGCCGCCTCACCGTTGAAACAACGAAGAAACATGAAGCTCTGAGGAAGAATTCTTGCGGCATCTGGAAAGCGCCACTGTTCCATCCTCTCGAGTCCAAATCCAAGACTCATCCCTTCAAGACTGACAACCTTGTCCCCTGGATTATAGAGCTCTATCCAATCGCCTTTTCCGCGATAGCTCCGCACATTCTTCGCCATCACTTCGCTCAAACGAACGATCCCCCGCGCAACATCAGCCTTGGCAATAAAGAGATTCCGTCGACCTGGCGACGGATCGCTGAGCCACTCAACCTGATTAGAGTCTCCATCGGCTAGTCGTCCCAGAGAGTTCATCGAAGGCGTATCCCAGCGGGGAAGCACCATCGAATCAAGCCGGTCCTGTCCACTCAAGAGATGAACAACGCCGCCCTGCTTCAGAGCATCAAGCACGGGTGACATCGAAAGATGCTCAGGCAAGGAAACGACCCGATGTCCACGGGACGCAACAAAGGAGAATTCAGAGAGCGGCCATGAATAATTGAGAAACTCGATTGTCAAGCCACTCAGAGAAACTGGCCGACGCGGGTGAGAATTGTAGAGTTCTATCCATCCCCTTCCTCGATCTATGTGAGGCAAATACACCTCATTGAGAAGAAGCCCCCCCCTCGCTACTCCGTCGACCGCCTCTCCGTCCACCGCCCCCCCTGAGCGAACTGTCCACTCGCCATTCACATTCTTTCGTAGCAACACGCCCTCGTCAGGGAGGGTTCCAAGCGAAAGCAAGTTGACGCTCTCAGCCTCAGCAGACTGTTCACCAAGGACCACAAAAGGCGATTCCATTAGATGCCCATCCACAGGAATGACATGTTCCAGAAGCATCTCAGATTCGCCGAGAGCATACCGTGCGAAATGTTCTGGCGTCGCTACAACGATACTATCTAAAGAACGATTGCCCACACTGGCTCCCGCATTAATTGTCACCCCCCAATCTCCGCCGCCCTCATGGACGACTCGAGCGCGGATCTCTTTCATTCGAGAAGGAGCCGCAGGTGGGGATTGAATGGCAAAAGGCTCTCCAAGCCCCCACGTTCCATCCGAGATACGGTGGATTGAGCGCCGCACACGGGAAGAAGAAAAAAACACATCAGTAAAGAGCGCCGGCGAAATCGCTTCGAGGCGACTTGCACCAGCCCACAGCTCAAGCATCGTCATCGAATCCAACGCTTGTGTGAACACCCCCGATACTTCTCTCTCTGGCCACGCCGAAGCAAATCGCTTTAGTCCATCCGAACGCACTATCGTCACGATTTCGCCAGGTTTGACACGATCAAAACCCTGCCACTCGATATTGAGAGGGGCCAGACTAACATTCTTCAAATCAATCCGATCTGACCCAACGTTCTTAAGCCGAATAAACTCCAGACTAGCCTCTGCCTCAGCCCCGAAGAAAACTTCCTGAATCACCATCCTTGAATCAGTCGGCTTCTCAACGACGATTTGTTTCAATGGCCCCCATGTATCGCCGACGCGTTGACGCATACCAAATTCAGTGTCTGAGGCCAATAAATCCCTCCCATTGTATACGAGCGCCTCTTTAGAAGGTTCCCCTCTAAACCGTCGTCGACCTACGAGCTCGACGTCCACTAGGAAGGATGGACCATTTAGCATTGAGTTCACTCCATGGACAGCTAAGAGATTCCCCTCCGACACCAACTGTGATTTGAACTCCGTGAGATCAAACTCGCGAAAACGCCACGCCGTCCCTCTGAGATTAGAGGGAGCCATCGAATTCCACGTGAGCGCCTCCGGAACATTTATTCTGCTGACTTCCTTCCCGTTGAGGTAAGCCACAAACCCATCATTAATCTTGCACCGCAGGACTAACTGATCAACCTTCGTAAGCTCATCTTTATCGACGTCAAAGGCAACTCGCACATAGGCACCAGAGCTTCGATTATACATCAATTCTGAAAAGCGGCTTTCAATCGTCTCGCCACTGAGCCCCGTTTTGTCAAACCCGATAACCCCTGCTCCTTCAATCCAATCTCCGTCGTCGTAGGCAGGCAATTTCCATTGATCAAAATCTCGATCACTCGTCGGAATCCACACCCGTTTCTTAGTTTCTCTGCCGATAATCCAATAGTCTTCCAAAAACTGAACCGGATCTCCGGAACCAGTGCTTAGGACAACGGAATCCACCGCTCCTTCGAAGTCCAATCGGGCACCTTTCTCTGTGGCGGTGAGTCGATGCGTCGATACTTTGCCGGGCACGAATATACCGCGACGAACTAGGTAGCGACGAAGAGATTGGCACCTCTCAACAACTCGCTCTTCTTCAAAGACAGAAAGTTCCTGACGCAATCGCTTACCAAAAACTCTCTCCAATTCCTGTCTTGAAGCTTCCAACCGAGACAACAAAGGAAACTGCCCGGCCTCGAAACGATCCAAGAGTTGCTCCGAAACCAATCGGCGAAAACGGGCCGACCGGAGTAATGATTCGAAGAATAGCGCAGAAATGGTTCGTTCTTTGACCAACGAATCGAAGGTTCCGTTTCGCCACTGAAAGCCCGCTTCTCCCAAGTCAACCAATTGGAACATCCACTTTCCTGTGACTGGGTCCTGAATCACCTTCTCTGATTTCACTGGCCAAGATCGATCGCCCCAGAACAGCCCAAAAAGTATGTAGTCAATAAAGGCCTCTAAATCAAATCCCTCCTCAATCTTTCGAAAGGCAGGACTCGATGAGAGATCAACCTTAATAAGCGATTCTCGAAAACGACGCCAGTCAGCCGTATCGCCAGAGACAAGCAGATTTCTATCGCTAGGGACGGCACTTGGAACCTCATTGGTGTCGACGCCTTGGATTCGCCAGATGCCTTGCACACTTCCATTCACTACCAAATTGACAAAGCGGTCGGTCGTCCCTGTCTGCCCACTTAATGAAACTCGATCTACGAGCCAGTCAACGGCTTCATTACGCTGTGACAAAGAGGTTGGTAAAACCGTCGCAACACGATCCCCCTCCCCAGCAGAAAATCCCAAAGCTTTGGCAGCCACACCGAAGTCAGCCCCCTCATCGACTACCTGCACTCGGAAAGCCCTTCCTTTGAATCGATTGACTTCCAAACCGGAACGAATCGGCAACAAGAACGCGTTTCCGTTGGAGGACGGCCCATCCTTATCCCAAACCTCAAACCGAGCCGGCGATCGCTCGACACCCTTCGCATTGAGACTAACGCCAAGCCCCAGCTTCGGATCAATTCCAGGAATAGATAAGGCGACGGTAGGAATCTCCGAAAGAGTCGACCGATCTCCTATCACATATGTGTAAGTTGCAACTGGAGACGTGAACCCACCACGCCGAGTGCAAGCATTCACCACCATTCCCTTCGTAATCGGAATAGATTTCGAATACTCACTCGCTTTCGACGCAGTCGGCAGTGAGCCGTCAATCGTATACCAAATCTGGCCTTCTCCGTCCAGGCTCAGAAGATCGAGCAGAAACGGTCTCGAGTATCGCCCTGGTGCCACACTCGGCATTGGCGCCGTGGGCAGGCGTTCGGCCCGAATTTCCTTGGAGGGATCGTCTTGGCTCTGAATCGTGTAGAATCGCCCATCTGGATACCAACTCAATGACTGATCAGAGTCAGCCGCACTGAATTCATAATCAAGCCCATCAATCTCTCTTGGTGGATTATCAGCATTCAGCAGCGTAACTCTTCCCCGGCCGGGAACAACGCCTCCGCCTCCGCCGAAGGTATCGGTCAAGCCACCGAACTCGATCAAGCTTCGCGCTCCCGGCAGGATCTGTCGCTGTGGCACAACAAAGTCAGGTTTCCCAACGCCAGAAAAACGAAGTCGCCAGCCAAGCGTATCAACAAGGTCATCCGTCCCATTCACAACAGAGAACCACGCCTTCGAAGGCTTCAAATCAACTTCGTAGGGTGCTAAAGGCTGGACTCGAATCGTCCCAAGCCGAACTGCCCCGCCAATCGCCCCAGTCTTTACGTGATAGCTCCAGGCCTCAGGAATCATTACCGAGTCGCCGCGTGCATCCATCAACCCCTTCTTGTTGCCGACAACAAGACGAATCGACGAATTCTCATCCGGTGCAAATTGCACCTCATATGGCCCAGCACCTTGCCCCCTAAGAGCGATAGGTTTTTTTCCATTTGCACTTATTTCAAGGGATTCAAATCCAATGACAGGACGAGAAAACCAAATGGCTATCGTTTCAAAACGACTGAGACGAGAGCCAGCGAAGGGCAGCAGTTGTGACACTCGCGTGGGTTCTGATTCATTGACAGAGACGTCATCGGCCGAGACAACAGAGCTACTAGAGTCTGCTCCAAAGACTTGATCTCCCCCCCCGAGATCAAACGCCTGATCTCTATCCAAGAACCAAAGGCCGATCGAAATAATGAGGCAAATCCCAACACCAAGCACAAAGCCCAGCAACAAGTTCCTAAGGGATCTTCGATTCAAAACCTAGCTTTCCTCACTGTGTTCATTGCAGTTCCCAAGACAGCGGCAACAGGCTCTGATGGTCTCCAAGGTGGCCCCCCTTACGCTTTGCCTCGCTTTGAAGCCGCATTCTGCAACGCCTCTAACAATCCAGATTTGCGGATTGGTTTACTGAGATAATCATCCATACCCGAGTCCAGGCATTTTTCACGATCCCCGCGCATCGCATTCGCCGTCATTGCAATGATCTGGATTCCCTGCTGAGTTCCGCGAACCCCGCGACCATCCTCGTCTGACCGAAGAGATCGTGTCGCACTGAAACCATCCATCTCAGGCATCTGACAATCCATCAATATGACATCGTAATCCTTGGCCTTGACAGCCTCGAGAACCTCGAGTCCATTGCCAGCCACATCAGCTGAATACCCCATTTTATCCAACATGAGCAAAGCCAGTTTTTGGTTAATGGGATTGTCCTCGGCAATCAATATCCGAAGGGGAGGAATCTTCACTTCATCAGACGCATCGGCCTTATCGATTACGGCTTCACTTACAGAAGGACTTGCAGCCGGCGAATCTCCCTGTCGAATATCATACGAGGTTTCAACTAAGCAATCATAGAGCATAGACTGCCGGTAGGGTTTGAATAGGCAGGCAGAGATTCCCATCTCCCGTTGCTGCTTCTTTGGAACGCGCTCCCCTGAAGAAGTGATGATAATTATCTTGAGGTCAGCCAACTTGGGATTCCTTCTCAGAGTCTCAACGAGTTGCAAACCATCCATGCCAGGCATCTGCATGTCGACAATCGCAATCCCATAAGGCTGAGTCGAATCGATCGATGACTCGACCATCGTCAGGCCCTCGAAACCATCTTGAGCGGAATCATGGGTCACCCCCCAGCTTGCCAATTGATAGGATAAGATCTTGCGATTCGTGGCGTTGTCATCAACGACAAGAACCCGAAAATCTGCCAAGCTGCGGTCCCGTTTTACTACCGGCGTCGTCTCTCCCCCATCCGCTTGTCGATCGAGGTGCATCGTAAACCAAAATGTCGCACCATGTCCCGGCTCACTTTCGACCCCGATATCCCCACTCATACGTCGCGTGAGTTGCTTGCATATTGCCAATCCCAAACCAGTGCCACCAAACCGACGAGTGGTCGAGGCATCGGCCTGAGTAAACGGTTCAAAAAGGCGTTTCTGGACTTCCGGGGTGATTCCGATTCCTGTATCTCGAACCTCAACTTTAAACGCCACCTTCTTGTCGTTTTCCTCAAGACAGCTTACC
>CAJXVR010000098.1 GCA_913061285.1 uncultured Verrucomicrobiota bacterium
GATTTGAGAGCTGGAACCGAAAGGCATTTCGAATCCCGCGATACGTCTCGCCTACTTTCTTGATTCGGTCAGCGCTCACAACGATATCATTGCGAAAGTCTTGCGAGGCCACCCACAAGCGGACGATGTCCGCGCCATATTCCTTAATATACGCCTCTGACGTTTGTGGTTTTTGATATCCGCCCTGGCCCTGTTTGCTCTTCGAGATTTTTTCGCGATCGGCATCAACCATGAATCCATGCGTCAACACCGATTCATAAGGGGCCTTCCCATTCCCTGCTAGTGAAAGCAATAGAGATGATTGAAACCAACCACGGTGCTGGTCACTGCCTTCAAGATAGAGATCCGCCTGAAACTCAGCACGTGCTTCGTTCTCTGATCCCCGGAGCGCATCTCGCTTGACCGTCACAGCGCGAGATGATGATCCTGAATCAATCCAAACATCGAGCGTATCCGTCGACTTTCGTGTCGCTTCCTGACCACTCCAGTCGCTTGGCCTCACCTGTCGCCAAAGTTCCTCGCATTCAAGCTCGAACCAGACATTAGAGCCCCTGGATTCGACCAGATCGGCCGTCTTCCGAATAACCTCCGCATCGAGAATCGGTTCTCCATCCGCCGAATAAAACGCAGGAATCGGGACACCCCAAGTCCGTTGCCGAGAAATGCACCAGTCTGGCCGCGACTTCACCGCACCTTCAATTCGCTTCTTCCCCCAATCCGGAATCCAAGAAACATTTTCGATTTCCGCCAAAGCCTTCGTTCGAAAATCATCATGGTCAATTCCGATAAACCATTGATCCATGGCACGAAAGACCACTGGAGTTTTACTCCGCCAACAATGAGGGTAGCTATGGGAATAGGCCTCGTGATGCAAGAGGCGTTCCGTACTACGCAAGAGCTCCAAGACCGCTTCATTGGCCTCGCTCATCCCTTTCTTCTCCAAAACCGATTTCCCGATCAAATCAGCCCCCATTTGAGCCGACTCTGGTAAATCATCGGTATGAGCCAAGCGCCCATTGTCGTCGACCGGAGAATAGACCGGCAATCCATGCGCCATTCCTAGCCCATAATCCTCAAGTCCATGCCCTGGAGCAATATGCACAAACCCAGTTCCCGTCGAATCTTCCACAAAATCAGCTGGCAGAAGCTTGCCCTGGCGATCGCAAAACGGATGTTCATACTCGATCTGGCCCAATTGCTCGGCATCCAGAGAGCGAATAATCTGATGATCGGCCCATTCGCACTTCTCAACAAGCTGATCTAAGAGCCCAACAGATAGCAAGTAACTCTCGTCTCCGACCTGAATCTGAGTGTAATTCAGCTTAGGATTGAAGGCCACAGCCAGGTTAGCCGGCAGCGTCCAGGGCGTCGTCGTCCAAATAAGGACAAACAACCCCGGAACACCAAGCACAGGAAACTTCACGTAAACACTCTGGCTAACATGGTCCTGGTATTCGACCTCCGCCTCAGCAAGTGCGGTTTTACAAGGAATACTCCAATAGACAGGTTTCTTTCCTCGATAAACGAACCCCTTCGCCACGAGATCAGCAAACAATCGTAGTTCATCGGCCTCGTACGTCTTATCAAGGGTCAAATAGGGAGACTCCCACTCAGCAAACACCCCAAGTCGCTTGAACTGTTCCCGCTGAATGTCGATAAATTTGCGCGCGTAGGCATCACAAAGCGTTCGAATTTCGGCAGCCGTAGAATCCGTGTTCCCGGATTTTCGCATCTCTTGACTCACCTTGAATTCAATCGGCAGGCCATGACAGTCCCAGCCCGGTATATAAGGAGCGTCCTTTCCAGTGATGTTCTTAAACTTGATGATGATGTCTTTCAGCGTCTTGTTGAGCGCTGTGCCGATGTGGACATCCCCATTGGCAAAAGGAGGGCCATCGTGGAGAACGAAGCGAGGCGCTCCTGCCCTAGCCTCACGGATTTGCTCGTATAGCCCCATTTCCCGCCATTTTTCGAGACGGGCAGGCTCACGATTGACCAAGTCAGCCCGCATGGGAAAGCTCGTCTTCGGCAGATTGAGTGTGTCTTTGTAGTCCATAGACGCAATTTCTAAAGCGGGGCACGTTAGCAATCACCTACCCCGGTGTCAACGAACCCGCCGAGAACACGATAAGAAGTCTCTCTTTCGCCAAAGAAGACGTTTCACCAAGACGATCGCTCGAACAAACGGCATCGGCGATGGCTGTTAGGAACAGGTTAGCTACAGGAGGTTTTGCTCTATTATTTTCAACTCTAACTTAAGCCTCAAGTCCTAAGCATTCAAAACATCAAGCCTTCAAAAATGGATCATTGTGCCCAAAACCGGGGCATTCACCGACCACCAGCGACAACACTCACTTTAAAAAACTATCCTCGTAAGACAGATTTCAAAAAACTAAATTCACCAGAGGAAGTGAGAGGAACTGAGAGGAACTGACCTGCGAAGCATAAAAATCCGCTATCATTGCATCCGATAGTGAATCAGCACCGTATCGTCTTCCAACTCTATTGATGTGATTTCGTAGTCCTCACAGCCCTGCAACCGGTAGAAGCGCGTCTCTCCGTGAATAGGAATTCTGATAAACTGAACGTTGGGATCAAGCGACCGTTCGAACTCAGAGACATACCCTCCCCCAGGAGTAATCGAAGAGACGACCCAAGGCTCCTGCTCCAAAAACTGGGCCTCGCCCGCGATAATCGCCTGAAGTTCGGAACGATGATTGGAAATCCGTTGAGCATAGAATGCGCCCGGCAAATCTTTGACACGATCTCTCAAGTAAACCCAACCTTCTTCTTCGTTAAAGATGTAATACAGGCCACCCGCATCAAAGAGAGCCGCGCGAAACCCATCACCGACAGGTTCAAAGCTAAACGGACTATCGACAGCCACACTGATACCAGCAAGGGCCCATTGATCCCCGTCCCGAATGAATACAGGCCCTCCTGAATCCCCACCGGCAAGGGCTGCCTCATTCAAGGATCCCTCGCGATCGAAATCGACAACCAAATATTGAGGATCACCGGGTGGATCATCTTCGGAGAGATTTGCAACTAGCGTCACAGTATTGATTCCCCAGCGACGTCGCTTATCCCAATCGCCTTGTCTCCATCCCCGCAACTCCAGTCCCGATCTGGACTCGATCCATACCTCCGCTCCCCGATTCGCCCCCCGTCCAAAGACAACGAGCTCTTTGTCCGCTTCATCCTGCAGAGAATAAAGCGGGGCATAGGGCTCGGGAAAGGTGCCGCAAATTTCCCATATTCGAATATCAGGCCGTCCCAGTTCGTAAAAACCGGTCGTTGTATACGTTTCACCTTGATAGTGGAATGGATTCCCAATCACGCCCCCAACGTGTCGTGCGGTGATGAAGTGCTTTGGGCCAATGACTGTTCCGAGGAAGAACCCCCAATCACCAACGTACTGCCACCCGCTGTCACGTAACTCACCAGTCGGAGCATCCGTATTCTCATTGGGATCCCCTGTTCCCAACAGAATGATCGCCTCCAATTGGCTCGGAAGCCCACTACCAATCAGCACTAGTATGAGTGACCATCGAACGAACCGAGATCGAACGCCCTTAGAATGCCTCCATCGTATCACAAAATCCCTTCCTCATTCCTCTCATGAATCGAAGACTCGTCTGCCTTCACCCGTCCAAAGCTAGCCATCGTTAGCTATTTTCGAGCCAACTCAGCCCTATTCCAAAGATAGGAGATGCCAACGAGCCGTCTTATTCCACCTCTAAGCCCCTAAGCCGTTCGGAGACCTAAGCGCGAAATCACCTCTTGAGCTAGCACTTCATAGGCTGCGGACCCAGCACTGTAGGGATCGTAGTGAATGACAGGCTTCCCATGACTCGGAGCTTCAGCCAGCCGTGTGGTTCGGGGAATAATGGTCTCAAAGACCTTTTCGGAAAAGTAGTTACGAACCTCACCAACCACCTGATGGGATAGACGAGTCCGTGAGTCGAACATCGTCATCAAAACACCAAGGAGCTGAATTTCCTTGTTGGCGCCCGCTTCGCGCAACTGATCAACCACCTTGGTTAGCATCGCGATCCCCTCAAGAGCGTAGTATTCACACTGTAAGGGAACAATCAATGAATCCGCAGCCACGAAGGCGTTCAGAGTCACGATGGCGAGAGACGGAGGACAGTCGAGCAGAATGATATCGTAGCGGTCAGAATCAGCAATCGGCTTGATCGCTTCCTTGAGTTTGAACAAGTGGTTTTGCGTTTGAGCCAATTCCACCTCAGCTCCACAGAGATCCACCTCTGAAGGGATCAGGTCAAGCCGCTCGAATTCCGTGGAGAGTATCTTCTCCTCAAGGCTTCCCTCGCCAAGAAGCGGTCGGTAAAGGCTCCCCCCCTCTTTCTTTTCTACTCCCAGACCGCTCGTCGCATTTGCCTGAGAATCCACATCAATCAAAAGCACCCGCCAGCCGTCTACAGCAAGACATGCTGCTAGATTCACCGTTGTGGTTGTTTTTCCTACCCCGCCTTTTTGATTGGCAACCGCGATTACATACGCCGACACGCCTGCGATTTAAGGGGAGCGCATGTTGAAGATCAAGTTATTCAACCGGGTTTAATAATCCTTTCTGCGAGAACAGAAAAACCAGCACCGAATTCAACCAATGTTGAACAGAAGCGGGAACGAGAGTGTCTAGAAAATCTTGGAAACCACTCGGCTGCTGAATCCGAGGGATTCAGACGCCAGCAAAAAAACGAATCTCTTGGAACGCCTTGGTTCCAAGAGATTCCTTACCGACGAACCATACTGACTAACGGCGACGAAGAATCGCCTGCACCGGGTAGTGGTCAGAGGGAAATCTGCCGTCTTCATTGGTATGATTGATCACCCCAAACAGTGTCGCGAATTTTGGAGAATGGATAATCCAGTCGATCCGACGCCCTGCCCGGTTTCCCGTCCAACGCGTCATCGTTCCTTCTAACTCTGTTCGGGTCGGATTGATGGCGCGAAACGAATCGATAAAGGGCTCGCCGCCGACGCCCTCACCTTTAACGAGAGCAGCATAGGGAGCATCATCTTCGCCGTTATTGAAATCGCCCACAATAATGACAGGGATTTCGTCTTCAATTTCGAGAGCCCGCTCACGAATTAGTTTTGCCGACTCAAGACGCGCCTGTTTTCCCCGGTGATCAAAGTGGGTATTCGCAAAGGCGAAGGGGCGGCCATCACCTTGCTTGTCCCGCAGGATGACCCAAGAGCACATCCGAGTCAGCGAGGTATCCCAACTCATGCTACCCGGTTCATCTGGATTTTCGCTCAACCAAAAGTGACCTGAGTCGAGAAGCTCGAAACGATCCAAACGATACATCACTGGAACAAATTCTCCTTTGGTGCCGCCATTGTCCCGTCCCACACCGTGAAAGCCATATCCCTCAAGATTCTCCTTCAGATAATCAGCCTGAAAATCCAAAACCTCTTGGGCCCCGAGGAGATCCGGGGAAAACATCTCGATCGTTTCAACCACGAGGTGATTTCTCTTTGGCCAACTATTTTCACCATCGTTGGCGGCTCCGTAACGAATATTGAAACTCATCACCTTGATGGCAGGTTCTGCGGCCGATAGGAGCATGCTTTGAGCGACAACTAGTATTCCCAAGCCCGCTGCGAATGCCCCCAATCTCGATCGACTCATCACGCTCGTTTTCTCAATCTCTTTACTCATAAAACTCATGCTTTTTTCTTGGTGAAATTCCAATGTATTAAAAATCTCGAAGCAATGGGAATGAAAATCCAACGGGATCTCTGACTTCCCTGGGCTCCCAATGGCAAACAACGGCAAGCCCCCCAAATGAAGGCAAAATTCGGGACAAATCTTCGCTTAGAATCGAAAAATGCTGAGATTCCGGCGTTTTCCTCTTTATGCAGCTGGCCAGGAGACTAGGATCCGATCCCCGTGAAACGGACTGCAACAAAAGAACCTCCCAACGCCTATTTGGACTGGCGAGTCTGGCTCGCTTTCCTGATTCTCTTTAGTATTTCAGTTCCGTGGTACTGGCCTGAAACACATGATCAGACCCTCATAGGGATTCCGCTTTGGGTCCTGGTCACACTCAGCTCGTCCTTTTTCATCTCGGCCTTAACGGCCTGGCTTCTTCTTTTTCGGTGGCCCAACAGCTCAAAACCCGAAGATGATGCCAATGAATGATTCGATCATTCCCTTCGGCAAGGGCGGCCTCGGCGTCATCGCTCTCTATCTGGTCGGGCTCCTCCTTATCGGTTGGTATGGACGTCGAGCCAGGCAAGAAGAATCTCTCCGTGACTTCTATCTTGCCGGTCCGGGAGTCGGGTTCATAGCCCTACTCCTCACCCTCTACGCGACACAGTATAGTGGAAATACCATGCTCGGATTCAGCGGGCGCGCCTACCGGACCGGATTCACCTTTCTGGTGTCCGTCCATTTCATGATCTCAATCATCATCGGTTACCTGCTCTTCGCGCCCCAGCTTCATCGCCTGAGCAAAAAGTTCCGTTTTATCACGCCAACTGATTTCTTGAATCACCGCTATCGCTCTCGCACGGTCAATCTTCTGGGCCTCGGGATCATGGTTGCAGCCCTCGGCAACTACCTCCTCGCCCAGCTAATCGCGATGGGACGCGCTCTCCAAGGACTCACAACCATGCCTCCTCAAACAGCCTTTGTCGCTGGAGTGATCATTTTAGCAACAATTATCCTGGTCTATGAAACACTTGGGGGCTTCAGGGCCGTTGTCTGGACCGATGTTCTCCAGGGAACCATCCTCATGATTGGCTTCGCAGCACTCGTCTATCTCGTGTTGGACCGTTACGGTTCACTGGGCGAGACCATCAAGCTGCTTCTAGAGGGAGATCCGTCAGACCGCGCCAAGGTTCTTCCCCCTTCCGCCAACGAATCGAGGCGCTGGATCAGCTATGTGATTCTCTTCGGACTTGGAGCCTCGCTGTATCCCCAAGCGATTCAGCGAATATTTGCGGCCCGTTCAGAACGGGGCCTCCAGCGAAGCCTTGCTGTCATGGCCTTCCTCCCCTTCACAACAGCTCTGATCGTGGTATTCGTGGGAGTCATTGGTGCTGCCCACATGCCCGATTTGAACAATGCTCAAACGGATCGGATTTTGACGCTCATCTGTCGCGAAGTACAAGCGGGTTCAGCATTCGGCTACTGGCTTGTTGTCGTCCTATTCGCAGCCATCCTGGGAGCTCTGATGTCAACCGCTGATTCGTGCCTGCTGACGCTCAGCTCCATGATTACCAAAGACTTTTACCACCCCTATGTAAACCCGCACGCTTCGGAGGCCAAGCTCACCCAGCTAGGGAAAACCTGCTCCTGGATAATCGTCGTGCTCATGGCTGGCCTGGCGATTTACCTGAATCAACTCGAGCAGAAGCCAACCTTGGTGAAGCTCCTCGATATGAAATTTGACATGCTGATTCAGCTCGTTCCCGCCTTCGTCGTCGGAATCCACACACAGAAGCTCCGCGCCCTCCCCGTAGCCTTGGGTATCGTCGTTGGTCTGTCCGTAACCTTCGGCCTCTACGGAAACGAAAGTGTCCAGGCAGTTGGCTTTCACTCTGGGCTCTATGGGCTCGTAGCCAATCTTCTCGTCGCAGGCCTCGGCTCCTATCTCGTTCGGCGGCTACCCTGAGGCCACTTAGCCTCAAGATTGCTCTTCAATATATCATATCATCGCATCCTGATATGATGATTTTAAATTTGTCAATCAAACGGATTCAGCCTATAAGTCCGGGGAAGTCGCGAGCGGATGCGATTCAACAGTGAAACACCCCATTCGGGATTGCAACTATGACAGCCGATTTGACTGAACATCTAAGAAAAGAACTCAGCGAACGAATTCTGATCATCGACGGAGCCATGGGCACGATGATCCAGCAGAAGAAACTGAGCGAGGAGGATTTTCGAGGAACGCAATTCAAGAACTCGCAAAAGGACCTTAAGGGCAACAACGATGTTCTTAACCTAACTCGCCCGGATATCATCACCGGCATTCACCTTGACTACCTGCGAGCCGGAGCAGACATCATCGAGACGAACACCTTCAACGCCCAAGCAATTTCACTGGCAGACTACGACATGCCAGAAATGGCCTACGACCTCGCCAAAGGGGGCTCCGCAGCCGCTCGTGCCGCCATTCAACAACTCGCCAAAGAAGATCCTAGCCGACGCTGCTACGTCGCCGGAGCCATGGGACCGACGACAAAAACGGTCTCGATCTCAACCGACGTCAATAATCCTGGAGCACGAGACGTCACCTACGACGATTTGGTTAAAGCCTATTACGACCAAGCCCGTGGCCTGATCGATGGCGGTGCCGATATCCTCATCGTTGAAACAATTTTCGACACTCTCAACTCCAAGGCCGCCTTCTACGCCATCGAACAACTATTTGCGGAGACTGGAAAAACCTACCCCGTCATGTGTTCGGTCACCTTTATTCAAGCCGGCAGCAACCGAGGGGTTACAGGGCAGACCGTCGAAGCATTTTACGCCTCAATTGAGCACGTCCCTTTGCTCAGCGTAGGCATGAACTGTGCGCTCGGCCCCAAAGAAATGCGACCACTTATTGAGGAGCTTGCCAAGATTGCCCCCCTCCCGATCAGTTGCTATCCCAATGCAGGATTGCCCAATCCACTCCTTCCAACGGGTTTTCCTGAAACGCCCGACTCACTCGCCCCTCAACTCAAAGAATGGGCAGAAAACGGATGGCTCAATCTCGTCGGCGGCTGTTGTGGAACAACCCCTGACCATATCCAAGCGATCGCTCAGGCAGTCAAAGACCTTCCACCTCGAGAATTCGAGGCATCAGACCATAATCTTCGCCTTAGCGGTCTCGACTGCCTTCGAATCACGCCGGAAGCCAATTTCATCAACATTGGAGAACGAACCAACGTCACTGGCTCCCCGCGATTCGCAAAACTCATTCTCAACAACCAATTTGAGGAGGCCCTCAGAGTGGCGCGACAGCAGGTCGAAAATGGCGCACAAATCATCGATATCAACATGGATGAAGGCATGCTTGATTCCGAGGAAGCGATGCGGACTTTCCTCAATCTCATTGCCTCAGAACCTGATATCTCACGAGTCCCCATCATGGTGGACAGCTCAAAATGGACGGTTCTCGAAGCCGGCCTCCAATGCATTCAAGGCAAAGCCGTTGTCAATTCCATCAGTTTGAAAGAGGGGGAAGACGCATTCCTCGAGAAGGCAGCAAAAATCCGCCAATACGGCGCTGCGGTCATAGTCATGGCCTTTGACGAAACGGGCCAAGCCGACTCCTACGACCGCCGAATCGAAATCTGCGAGCGATCGTATCGGCTTCTCGTCGACAAAGCAGGATTCCCGGCTCAAGACATTATCTTTGACCCAAATATCCTCACCGTGGCCACCGGGATGGATGAACACAATAACTATGCGGTCGACTTCATTGAAACCACCCGCTGGATCAAGCAAAATCTCCCCCATGCGAAGGTCAGCGGCGGTGTCAGCAATATCTCCTTTTCCTTCCGTGGCAACAACACTGTCCGAGAAGCGATGCATTCCGCATTTCTCTATCACGCCATCAAAGCAGGGCTTGATATGGGAATCGTCAACGCCGGCCAACTAGCCGTCTACGAAGAGATCGAACCAGAACTTCTCACGCTCGTCGAAGACGTTCTTCTCAATCGTCGTCCCGATGCCACAGACCGCTTGATTGAATTCGCAGAATCTGTGAAGTCATCATCGAAGAGCAAAGCCAAAACAGATGAATGGCGAAACGGCACGGTTGAGGAACGTCTGAGCCATGCGCTCGTCAAGGGGATTGCCGACCACGTCGAGATCGACGTTGAGGAAGCGCGACAGAATTACGAGAAGCCGCTTCATATCATTGAAGGGCCCTTAATGGACGGCATGAATATCGTGGGCGACCTCTTCGGGTCAGGAAAGATGTTCCTTCCCCAGGTCGTCAAGAGTGCCCGCGTCATGAAAAAAGCCGTGGCCCATCTCCTTCCGTACATGGAAGCAGAGAAGAATGAGTCCCAGACTGCTGGAAAAGTCCTCCTGGCAACGGTCAAGGGTGACGTACACGACATCGGAAAAAACATCGTTGGTGTCGTCCTCGGCTGTAACAACTTCGAAATCATTGATCTCGGAGTCATGACCCCCTGCGACAAGATTCTCAAAGTCGCTCAAGAGGAGAACGTCGATGTGATCGGCCTAAGCGGTCTGATCACGCCGTCTCTTGACGAAATGGCCTATGTCGCCTCGGAAATGCAGCGCTTAAATCTAAAACTCCCACTCCTCATCGGTGGCGCGACTACAAGCAAGGCACATACCGCTGTGAAGATTGCTCCCAACTATGGAAATGACGTCGTTCACGTCATTGACGCCTCAAAAGCAGTCACCACCGTAAGTGCGCTGCTCAGCGATCAACGATCCACAGACTTCTCCAGTCACAACAAGACTCAACAGGAGGCACTCCGAGAAACCCATTCCAAGAAAAGCAAAAAACCGCTCCTCCCGCTCGAAAAAGCACGAAACAACCGGACCCCGATTGACTGGAAAAGCTATTCGCCCCCCACTCCATCCAAGACCGGCATTCAAGTCCTCGATGATATTCCGCTCGATGAAATCGTTCCATTCATCGATTGGTCGCCCTTTTTTCATACCTGGGAACTCCGCGGCCGTTATCCTGCAATCCTTGAAGATGAAAAACTAGGGGCAAAAGCAACCGAACTCTTCAAGGACGCTACCACCCTGCTCAAGGACTTGGTCGACAACAAACGACTGCAAGCGAGAGCTGTCTTTGGATTCTTCCATTGCAACAGTGTCGAAGACGATCTTGAAGTGTACTCAAATGCTGAACGTAAGACGACCCTGACAACCTTTCATACTCTCCGGCAACAAGCCATCAAAGGTTCGGAGAAACCAAATTTCGCTTTGGCTGATTTTATCGCCCCCAAAACCAGCGGCGTCACCGATTACCTGGGTTCATTCGCTGTAACCGTCGGTCACGGAGTCGACGAACTCTGTGCTAAATACGATGCGGATCACGACGATTACAACTCCATCATGGTCAAGGCATTGGCAGACCGCCTCGCCGAAGCACTCGCTGAGAAGCTCCACCATCAGGCACGGCAAGTATGGGGATTCGGCCAAAGCGAAAACCTCAGCAACGAAGATCTCATTCGAGAACGCTATCAGGGAATCCGTCCTGCCCCCGGATATCCAGCTTGCCCGGACCACACAGAGAAACCAATCCTCTGGGAACTCCTCGAAGTCGAAAAAAATACTGGCATCAAACTGACCGAATCTTGTGCAATGTGGCCCGCAAGTAGCGTTAGTGGCTGGTATTTTTCACACCCAAAAGCAAAATATTTTGCGGTTGGAAAAATAGACAATGATCAACTCGAAGAATACGCCGAGAGGAAAAAACAATCCCTTGATGAAACGAGGCGTTGGCTCGCCCCGATCCTGAACGACACGCCATAATCAGACCTCATTTCAAAAAAAGAACCGTTTCATTACGAATCAATCAGAGGTCACTTATGTTTGCCGCAAATCCCCGATTCGCTGCCAAGAGATTCTTGCGACGAGATGTCGTCTTTCCACACTGAAAACTACTATCGCGACGTTGAGTGAGAAAAATAATCTGTAACCATTTTCTCGCAACTTAATCACAAGTAGGTGAAGCAGTGAATTCCTAACATTGAGGAATAAAACTACTTGCCTCTTGCTCGATAACGAACAAAATCTTCGAAAGTGAAGCGGTCGTTTTGAGCAATCAGAGCAGTCTGTTTCGGGAAACAAACACCACAAAAGTATGGCAGCAACTCAACCAACGATTGATAAGGCAAAGTTAGAGAAGAAGATGAAGGCCTGGGAAAAGGACTTCGAAAAACAGCAGGGCAAACTCTCGAAAATCCCTTGGATTGTCCAGGGCAGTGTCGTCGAGATTGCTCCCCCTCCAGGAGCCCCTCGCGCCAAGCCACGATACATTTGGACCCGTAAGGTGAACCAGAAAACCGTGACTGTTTCGCTTTCCAAACAGCAATACAAAGCGTTCATGAAAGCGATCGAGGCCAATCGAAAAGTCGAGAAAACGCTTCGAGATCTGCGAACCGTTAGTCAGAATGTACTATTGGAATCACTTCCCGGCGTTCAAAAGCGCAAGCGCGCCAAAAAAGCCAGCGGGCGTCGATAAAGCAACCTCCATTACCATTCCATAGCCTCTTTCAAGGGATGCCTTAAGATCCCTGAAAGTGCATTAATCTAAGGAATCAGTCACGATTCTCGTCAATCTTAATACCGTTTGAGCTTGACGCGTCTCGTGACTTCTATTTCCAATCTACCCACATCAATCAGTTATGGCGTCAGAAGCATTTCCAAAAATTAAAAAGATCCGCTACGAAGGGCCGGATTCAAAAAACCCACTCGCTTTCCGATATTACGACGAGAACGAGATAATTGAGGGAAAAACGATGAAGGAGCATCTTCGTTTCTCTGTCGTCTACTGGCACACGTTCCGCAACGGACTGTCTGATCCCTTCGGCCTCCCAACCGCTATTCGTCCATGGGATGATGGAACAGACTCTGTCAAGAACGCGCAAAAGCGCGCTGTCGTTGCTTTTGAGTTTTTTGAGAAACTAGGCGCTCCTTTCTACGCGTTTCATGACCGTGACGTTGCTCCAGAGGGAGCAAGCCTCAAACAGTCAAACAAGAATCTCGACGCTGTCGTCAAGGTTCTCAAGGCGGAACAGGAACGAACCGGAATCAAACTTCTGTGGGGCACCGCATGCCTCTTCGCACACCCACGATACATGCATGGCGCCGCCACTAGTTGCAATGCCGATGTCTTCGCCTACGCAGCCGCTCAGGTTAAGAAGGCTCTTGAAGTAACCAAGGAACTGAATGGTGAAGGGTATGTCTTCTGGGGAGGCCGTGAAGGGTATTCAACGCTCTTGAATACCAATCTTAAGCGGGAAATCGATCATCTTGGACGATTCCTACAGCTTGCTGTCGATTACAAGAAGAAGATTGGCTTCAAAGGGCCCTTCTACATTGAACCAAAGCCAAAGGAGCCGACCAAACACCAATACGACTCTGATGCCGCTGCCTGCCTGAATTTCCTCCGTGAGTATGATCTCATGGACCACTTCAAACTGAATTTAGAGACCAACCATGCCACGCTGGCAGGCCACACGATGCATCATGAATTGGAAGTTGCCGCGGCGGCTGGAGCACTCGGTTCCATCGATGCCAATACCGGAGACCCAATGCTCGGATGGGACACCGATCAATTCCCAACCGATGTCTACCTAACCACCCAGTGCATGCTGAGTATCCTTGGTAATGGTGGAATCGCACCTGGCGGTGTCAATTTTGACGCCAAGGTCCGACGTGAAAGCTTCGAACCGATCGATCTCTTTCACGGCCACATTGTCGGCATGGATGCCTTCGCACGCGGCCTAAAGGCCGCAGCCGCCATTCGCGCGGACGGCCGCCTTGGAAACTTCGTCACGGAACGCTATAGCTCCTGGGATGAGGGTATCGGCTCCAAGATCGAGTCAGGCAAGGCCAACTTTAAGGATCTTGAAAAATACATCCTCGGAAAGAGCAAGATCAGTAAGAACACGAGCGGCCGTCAAGAGCTCCTCGAAGGACTCATCAACGAGTTCATCTAACGAGGCGCAGCCAATTACAATTCTAGTCCCAGCGGAGTGAAATCCGCTGGGCGATTGGAGTCGGCTGGTAGCGGTTGATTTACGGGAAGAAAAACCGAAAAGGTGGTTCCCTTTCCTAGTGAAGACTTCAACTTAATCTCTCCAGAATGGGCCTCGACGATTCGACTCACGATTGCGAGGCCCAATCCCGTTCCGGTCGCTTTCGTCGTATCAAGCACTGACGAGAAGGCCTTAGACATCGATTGCTCGGACATTCCCTCCCCATTGTCTTCAAATTCAACCACGACTTGATCGGCAGACCGATCTCGCGGACAGAAGAAAGTTCGAAGCGTCAGCTCGCCCCCCTGCGGCATCGCTTCTATTGCATTCAGGGTCAGATTGAGAAACGCCTGTTCGAGCTTGGTTGCATCGGCCTCAATGGACGGAAGATCACTTCCAAGCTTCGGGATCAACGAAATGTTGTGCCTTTTCAGTTTGTGCCGTGTTAAGAGCGCCAGGTCATCGAGTAATGAATTGACATCAACCGACTCCCACTCTGGGGCGCTTTGCCGGGCAAAGGCGAGAATGCGTTCCACGATCCGGTTCAGGTGATCCATCTTTTCGCCCAAGACACGCGCATCGGTCGATCTAGGATCATCCTTGGGAAAGTCCAGCCGAAGCGCATGGTAAATCATCTTCATGACCGTTAAGGGATTGCGTATTTCATGCGCGATCTCAGCAGCCAAGAGGCCCAAGGCCGAAAGTTTTTCATTCTGCCGCAGTTTCTCCTCAACGGTTCTCACATGATCATAAAGACGCGCCTTTTCAATGGCATTGGCCGAGGCGGAGGCAAAGGCAGTGAGAATCCGGATTTCTTCGTCCGAGAAACTATGTCGTTTTTCCGTGTAGACGTTGATCACACCGATGCAATGACTGCCATGAATGAGAGGAACGCAGAGCAGAGAGACAAGCCCCTCAACTTCCGCAACGGCGGTGTGTTGATAGATCCCCGAAGCTCGCACATCCACCACTTGAACCGGACGCCGACTACGAACCACACTGCCCGCGATACTCTCACGAATTGGCAGGCGCGGCTTGCCCAAATAGGTTTCTCCCGCACCCGTCGAAGATCGCAATTCCAGAGCTTCTTTTGAATCATCGAGCATCAACAGAGAACAGAGTTTTACGGACATGAGATTCCGAGCCTCACGCGTTATCGAATCGAGAGCCTCATCAAGATTCATCGTCGATTGAATCGTTTGATTCACCGAAGCTAAGGATTCGAACATGCGTGCTTTGAAACGAAGCTGTTCATAGAGCCATGTGTTTTGAATAACCTTCGCTGCCTGGACTGCGAGCTCGGCGAGCAACGCTTCGTCCTCTTCTCCAAAGGCATTAGGCAGCTCGGAATCTACATTCAACACCCCACGAACCGCACCCTGAATGTCCATTGGCACTGCAAGCTCTGATCTCACACCTGAACGCACGGGAACGTATCGAGGATCTGCCGCTACATCTCCAGCCCTGGCAGGCTCTCCCGTTCGAGCGACCCATCCCGTGATCCCTTGCCCAATGCGCAAACGGAGCCCATCCGAACTCGCAGGAAGACCATGGGACGCTTCAAGCTCCAATAGACCGGTCGTCGGATTGACCAGAGAGACGGATGCCGAGGTTGCATTCGTTAGTTGCGCGGCCTGACCGAGGATCAGATCAAGGGCCTGACTCGGATCCAATGACGAGTGAATGACGTTACTAACGTCGTAGAGTCGTTGCAACCGTTCGTATTTCCGCCCCAAGCCTTCCTCAATCTCGCTCACGCCCACAGTTAACCACAAGTCCAAACTCGAGACAAAACTCGAATCCCCTTGAATCGCGAATAGCACGAATTATGCTCACTCAGCTGAAGCATGATCTGGCAAGCCGCCGATAGAACGAATCAATCTGCACGAGGAGGCCAATTCATTGTTTGGATCATCGGTTTCCTTTTGGCATGTACGACCGCTTTATCTCATCCAGCCACCGTTTTCACATTAAACGAACCAAATCCTGTATCCTATGAGATTATAACGAGCTCCAATGATCGTCCTTCATGGATTGACGTTTGGAAACAGGGCCAAAACGGGGCTCATGTCCTTTTTGGAACGCAGCTGATTGTTCATACTAAGTCCCCTTTAACTCAATCCGAACTGAGCAGTCTCTTTGCGGATTCAGAATGCTCCTTTGTCCGGCAGGTTTCCCCTCTGATTCATATCTTGGAAACACCCGACGCCCTCAGAAGTCTCCGTGCCGCTCAGCAAATCGGTTCCTCGCCTCTTATCTACGCCTGCTATCCCAACCGGAAACTCCCCCTCCAACGCCACCGTCCCTATGCAGCAAAACCAAACGATACCTATTTCAGCGATCAATGGTATCTCGAGAACCGATCCCTTGAGACAGGTCTTTCCCTAGGTGCCGATCTCAATATGCGGGCGGCATGGCCCGTTTCAAGAGGAGAAAGCATTTCTATTGCAATCGTCGATGACGGCGTGGACGCTGACCATCCAGACCTAGCCCTCGCACTCCTGAATCAAGCCCATCAGAATTTCGCCAATCGATCAACCAACGGACTCCCCCGAGTTTCTTTTCATTCCCACGGCACCGCCGTTGCAGGACTTGCCGCCGCGAGCGGCAACAACGAAATCGGGATGAGCGGAACCGCCCCTGAATCGGGAATCGCCAGTTGGGTGATTTTTGACACCGACGATTCGATTGT
Source organism: uncultured Verrucomicrobiota bacterium (assembly GCA_913061285.1). Classification (GTDB taxonomy): domain Bacteria; phylum Verrucomicrobiota; class Verrucomicrobiia; order Limisphaerales; family AAA164-E04; genus UBA2970. The sequence continues at coordinate 16,418 of CAJXVR010000098.1, forward strand.
CGATGCCTTAGCCCTAAGTGACATGTTTTCCTTTCGTCCCTCTGAGGTCTTTGTTCAGAACCACAGCTGGGGAAATGGACTAGCCGAACAACTCGGACCAACACTGATCGAACAAATCGCCATCTCTAATGCCGTCTACCATTCCAGAGACGGTAAGGGCATTGTCATGGTTCGAGCCGGCGGCAATGGCCGGACAGAATCCTTTGGGCACCCAGGGAGCGGTGACGCCAATGATGATGGCTACGCCTCCTTTCCCGGGGTCCTCTCCGTCGGTGCCGTCAACGATCAGGGCCGAGCAGCGAGCTACAGTAGTCCCGGAGCCGCATTGCTGCTTGCCGCTCCCGGAGGAGAAGACGATCGATCACTCTTCACGACCGACCGTCCCGGACGACTCGGATTCAACACCCTGTTCGCGAATGACGATCTCGCAAGCTACGGATTTGACCAATCAGGATTCGTCGGCACGTCAGCGGCAGCTCCCCTCGTTTCAGGCATCTGCGCTCTGATCCTAGCAACAAACCCACGTCTGAGTGTCCGAGATGTTCAACAAATCCTACTCCTCTCGAGTCGACACTATGACCTTTCAGACCCCGATCTAAAGTCGAACGGGGCTGGCTTTAAACTCAGTCACAATGTGGGTTTTGGAATCCCCGATGCGGGCAACGCCGCCCGGTTGGCATCCGCCTGGCAACAACGCCCTCCCCTGGTCCGAAAGGTGTATCAAATTCCTAGTGGCATCCAGATACCAGACGACTCCCTCTTCGTCCAAGTCACCGGACAAAACGTTCCCGCGTCACTACAACGTATCCCAGCCTCTCCCGGGCAAGGTCCATTCCCCGATGAGGCCACGGAAGCCATCCCGCTGATCTCTGTTGGCCGAGCGCTCACGACGATCAACCGAGATCTATCGAATCAGGGCGCGCTTATTGAACGGGGAGAGAACTTCTTCAGCGAAAAGATCGAGAACGCAGCAACAGCCGGGGCAGCCTTCGCCATTGTATACAACAACACAGGTGGAGATCAACGGGTCCGCATGGGAGATACCTACTACGTTCCGATCCCCGCAGTCTTTATCGGCCAAACCAACGGGACAGCACTAAGACAGGCGGCAGAATCCGACAACACCCTGAAAGCAAACCTTGCACTTGAATCCGCTCACACCTCGATCGTTGTTTCAGACACCCTTCTCGTCGAGCACGTTGGACTGCGAGTGCGAAGCACCCATTCGCGTCGTGGAGATCTTCGAATCACGCTAAAGTCTCCCGCGGGGACTTTAAGCGTTCTTCAACATGTCAATAATGACAACACCCCTGGGCCCAGTGATTGGACCTACTATTCAACCCACTCATTCTTCGAATCAAGCGCTGGGGAATGGCACGTTTCGGTGACTGACATGGCGATTGGAAACACGGGAGAAGTGGTGGAACTTGAGCTAATCATCAACGGGACCGCAATCACAGACCAGGATGCCGATGGACTCGACGACTCGTGGGAACTTGCTCATTTCAAATCCCTTTCCCCCTCTCAATCTGCCGATCCAGATCGAGACGGAAACTCCAACATGGTTGAACAGATCCTAGGAACAGATCCCACAATCTCAGATCTCCATCTAATACTCGATATATCGCGTTGGAATGCCTCCGTGGCCCGAATTAGCTGGCCCAGCTCGGCCGATAAGCTCTATCAATTGCAGGTCCTTTCCAATCTCATGACACCCACCAACCCTCTCAAAACCACCTTCGAAATCACAGGACGCGCCTACGAGACGGAGTTCTTTAGCCGGCACTCAGAATCCTCCGATGAATACTTTCGAGTGATCGAACTCCAACCATGAGTCCACAAAGCAGGCGACCAACGCCCAGACAGACCAGCAAAGGACGCGCAAAGCAAGATCCCAATGCCATTCGGCTGGGCAACTCTGAGTCAATGCCCGTCCTCTACGAAGATCGCGATATCATGGCGATTGACAAGCCAGCCGGGTGGATGGTGACCACCCCAAAATGGTCTCATACCAAGCAAAACCTCCAACGAGAGATTGAAATCGCCGTGACCCGGCGCGAGCCTTGGGTCACTCGCCGACAGATAAAATTCTTACGATTCGTTCATCGACTCGATCGCGAAACATCTGGAGTACTACTCCTCGCCAAGAATCGCTATGCGCTGACCCGACTGAGTCGACTCTTTGCCGATCAAGAAATCGAAAAACTCTATCTCTGCGTGGTTCACGGCAAGCCAAACCACGATCAGTGGATGTGCACTGCGCCCTTGGGCAGGAGCAAGTCCAATGAGAGCCGAATGCGCATCGACCCCAAAGAAGGACAAGAGGCGGCAACTATCTTTATCACTCTTCAATCCAAGACGAATCGCTCCCTCGTCCTCGCGGCTCCATTAACCGGGAGAACCCATCAGATTCGAGTCCACCTCTTCGGCGCAGGACATAGCATTATTGGTGACCCACTTTACACAGCGGGGCGCGCAGTAAAGAAGGAAGTTGATAAAGCGGCCCAAGAACGAGCCAGACCAAATCAAGCCGACCTTGCTCTAAGAGCGTGGGCCGTGAGGTTCTTCTTCGGACCGCAAAAAAAATCCGTTCGGATACAGGCAGACCTTTCTCGTTACCTCGGACGCTTTGCCAAGGGGTTCAAGGAGCCAGATCTCGCCAAACTGACAAAGCGAGTGGAAGAACTGCGACGATCAGAGACGCTTGTCACGACAAAGACAGGCAGACTTCCCAAGCTTCCTCCGACTTGATACGCTTGCTCAAAAGATGACGCTCCTTGAACTAAACCATGTCGCCCTCCACGTCCAAGACGTTGAGAAGAGCTGCGAATTCTATGAAAACGTCCTTCGTCTCCCGAGGATGAAACGGCCAGATTTCGATTTTCCCGGGGCCTGGTTTCGGCTCGGAGCCCATCAAGAACTTCACCTCATTGGAAACCGCGGCGATGCCGTTAATTCTAACGATCGTGGCAATCACTATGCCCTCATGGTTGATGATATGGATGCCTGGGAGAGCTTTTTCAATGAAAACGCTATCGACTACCTTCCACGCCGCACCCGCCCGGATGGTGCCTTTCAGATCTATGTGACCGATCCAGACGGCTATTTCATCGAACTTTGCACCCCGGTGCCCGAAGATATCACGTGAGGCATTCGAATCTTTCCCGTCGACAAGATTCACAAAAACAAGGTCACCGTCACGCCGCGTGACCTGAGGAACACATGTCGAGCATCTCTGGATCGGCATACAACCCTGAATCTCTTCACCATCTTAACTTGGGATTGGGTCACAGGCCCCGTAGAATTACCTAATGAACCGAACATTCGCTACGATTTGCACCGTGCTGGGCATGATGGTCCAGGCCGCCCCACTTCAGGCGGCACCAAAACTAATTCAAGCAGGCCCTATGATTGGGCATGTAGACGACGATGAGGCCCGTATCTGGATTCGAGTTAAGGCTGGAGCTGTCATCACCGCATCGCTCTGGCAATCGGACCGGGTTTATCGACCGACAAGAATTGAAGATCTCGAGAGTGGATTTCGCGTGCTTCATTTTTCCCAAATCAGTGCTACCACAGAATCAAGTGTCCAGTTGGAGGTGACTCGAGACGGCTCCAAACTAGAAACGGCATCGGTCGCATTCTCCACGGCTCCCGCCCCATCCGCGACAGGCCTACTCCGTGTCGCTTTCGGATCCTGTAGCAAAGTCTCTCAGTACAAGACTGGCCCCATCTACTCAGCCATCGCCACTGAAAAACCCGATATGGCCCTTTTCGTCGGGGACAACTCCTATTTCATTGTCGGAGATGGCAGCGACAATCATTTTTCAACTTCGGGTCCAGTTGGCGATTGGACCAGCATGGAAGGAATGCTCCATCGACATCTCATGACCCGCGTTCACCCAGAGCTCCAGGCCATGTTCCGTACGGTCCCCTCCTATGCGGTCTGGGATGACCATGACTACGGCCCCAACAACGCCGATCGGACCTTCGAACTTCGCGAAGAAGCTACCCATGCATTCCGGCAAATGTGGGCCAACCCCAGCTACGGAACACCATCCACGCCCGGCGTTTTCAGCGCCTTCCGACACGGTCCCGCCGAAATTTTCCTCATGGATGATCGCTACTACAAATACTCACCTCAAGAACATGACGATGTGACTCCCGAAACCGGAAGCATTTGGGGCGAGGCCCAACTGGAATGGTTAATCGAAGGGCTAAAGAATTCGAGCGCCCCAATTAAACTGATCGCAAATGGCACTCAAATCCTTAGCAAATCTGAGGGCGGCGAGGGTCACTACCGTGAAGCGACCACCGAATTGCATCGACTGATAACAAGTATCCAAACGTACGAAATCGGAGGCGTTGTCTTCCTCACCGGGGACAGACATTTCTCCGAAGCCATGCAGCAACGGCTACCGAACGGGCCACTTCTGATTGATTGCACGAGTTCTCCTCTTCAACAAGATCAGAAAGTAGGGCCACTAGAAGGACGTGAGCATGAGAATCGTCTTTGGGCAATGCGAGGCAACAATTTTGGGCTCATCACAATCGATATCGCCAAAAAAGGGCAAGGCACGATCACCTTTGAAACTCGAGATGAATCCAATCAACTCTGTGTCGTTGAAGGAAAGCCATGCCGAACAGAATGGCAACTCTCGGACTTGAGTTACTAAGCTACACAGAACGCGGCGCCTGCTATGGGCAACATTCTAAGCGCTCAATATCCTAACGACGATCGTGATTCTTAGCCGGCGAGAGCAAGAGGCCGCAGATCAACGCACTTATTCCCTTTCTATTCGTTGCGAAAGGACTCATCTCGAGACACCCAATAGAGAAGAGACACCAGGATGAGGACGGTCGCTATGAGCCCTCCTTGAATGAAGTAGACGAGCTGAGGCTCACGATGGGTTAAAACCCAGCGAACCATCTTCACCGAAAAGGCCCCCATCCCAAGCACCAAAATGAACTTGAGCCCGTAGGCCATACTCCTCAGATGATTCGGAGTCATACGGGCCACGAGGCTGTTCTCAATAGGCTGCATCCCTAGGGAGAAGAAAAGATATCCCATACCGACCATAAATAACGGCAATTCGGTCAGCACTCCCATCAGCACCATAAATGGCAAGGCACAAAGATGAAATGATAGGTAGGCCAGACGAAGATCCATTCGATCAGCCAAGCGGCCCCCGGTCATTTGCCCGAAGATTCCGAAGAGGTATATTCCAGAAACCAAAAGTGTCGTACCGAAGGAATGGGACGCAGATACCGAAAGGTCTGTATCCCATCGCATGAGATTCCCAAGGAAATGGATCTGCGCTTCAAAATATGCCGGAATCGACACAACCGTCCCACGATAACAAAGCCCGAGGAGACACATGGAGACAAGCATCAACGCAAAATAACTTAAATGACGTCCTGTGGTTCCAGGCTCCACCGCTCCTGTGCGAACGACCGGCTTTTCATCAATCTTCATTCGCCATAGGACAACGCCGACCCCGAACACCATCACCCCAACAACGATATAGACGATTCGCCAGTCCGTCAGATAGGCACCAAGCCCTGCACAGAGAGGAGCCAATCCAATCCCGAGATTTCCCCAGACGCCATTGTTTCCCAGTGCCCTGCCTCGATTGTGGCAAGTCTTGCTAATCAAACCAATCCCGACCGGGTGATAGATCGAAGCAAAAAACCCGATAGAGGCGAGAAGAAGCGCAAAGATTCCAGGTCCCCGGCTGAAGCCGGCGGCTATCGACGACACACCCAGCCCCATAAACATGGCAACTAACAACTGTTTGTGTCCGTACCGATCCGCGAGCAAGCCCATTGGCAAAGACACCAATCCGAACAAGAGATACATCGTAAAGCCCAAGTTTAAGGTCTCAGGCAAGCCAAGCTGAAACTCCTTATGGGCCCAGAGCGCCAATGAGGGAAACATCAACATATAGAAATGGGCAAAGAAATGCCCAATCCCACACAAGCTCAGAATTCGTCGTTCATTCGTCGTCAAATCGCCTTCATCAATAGGTTGTCCACCGCGAAACCACCAGCAAAATGGAATTACTCCCTCCCTTCAATCACTCTCTCTGGACCGATCGACAAGCACACTAAGGACCGAACCTAGCAGCACGATCACGGTCGTCCCCAAAACAATAGTCATGAAGGGATGAAACGGACTATGCATGAAGGACAGCGAACTGGGCCAGGTTGAGGGCTTGGCCAACGATAGCCAAACAATCGTCAGAATGCCGGCAACGGTTGAGAGGATGGCCACTGGGTTTTTCGCACGGACGCTGATGATCCCGAGCAAGAAGATTCCGAGCATTCCCCCGCTGAAAATTCCGGAAAGATTCCACCAAACATCTAAGGCACTCTTTACGCTGATCATCGCAAGAGCGGCGCCCGTACCGGCGAGCCCCCACACGAGCGTCGTGCCATGCAGCACCCGCATCGACTCACCTTCCCCCGCCGTTGGATTCCTGTCTCTTATACACATCTCCGAGCCCACGAGACCTCTCTACATCTCGTA
>CAJXVR010000099.1 GCA_913061285.1 uncultured Verrucomicrobiota bacterium
TACGAGATGTAGAGAGGTCTCGTGGGCTCGGAGATGTGTATAAGAGACAGTCACGGGACTCCGCACAAGCCTGTTTTTCCTGCTGAACACCACGGTATTGATGGTTGCCTGAGCCCATAGAAAGCAATAGGTTTACGAGATGAGTCGATCGGGGGAAACTCGCGCGTCTGAGCGATTGCCGCTAGCTTGGTATGCAATGCTTGCTGCCGGGATCGTGGTTTGTACTGGCGGATGTATGAATCCCCGACCTTCAACCGCGAAGGAAACTGGGACTCAAGTCAGTTTGCCTCAGTATGTGAAACCGTTTAACGGGGTCGATCTTTCTGGCTGGCAAGAACCATCCGGAGACTGGAGGGTGGTGGGTGATGTGAGCTCGGATCCATTGTCCCCGAAAGCGTTTGTCTTGACGGAAGGGACCGACGTCTTGGTGAATGGCCAAGAAGGAAGCACGTCCAATCTATTGTCGGAGATGCTGCATGGGGATGTCGAGTTGAATTTGGAATTCATGGTTCCTGAGGCTTCGAATTCAGGGGTCTACATGCAGGGGCGGTATGAAGTTCAAATTCTCGATAGTTGGCAGGAATACGAGCCGACATTTGGTGATTGTGGAGGGATTTATCAGCGCTATGTTAATGGTAAGGGATTCGGTGGGGTGGCCCCGAGAATCAATGCGGCACTGCCTCCTGGATCCTGGCAGCGGTTTGATATTACCTTTCGAGCTCCGCGGTTTGATGAGCAGGGACAGAAAGTGGCGAATGCACGGTTCGTCAAAGTGATCCACAATGGCGTGGTGATTCATGAGAACGTTGAGGTCACGGGACCTACGCGGGCGGCGTCTTTTGACGATGAGCACTCGTGGGGGCCGATCATGCTTCAAGGGGATCATGGGCCCGTGGCATACCGAAACATCGTTGTTCGTCACATACTCATTCCGTAGGTGGGGATGATTTATTGAATTATGATGGAATGATTTACCGGGCACTCGGTCTAATCTTGAGAGGAACGTGAACTATGAGCGATCTGGAAACGATTAATTCGGTCTTGTCTAGGACTGCCCGGCGTCGGCGCTGGTTCCGAGCCTGGAATGGTTTGTTTACTGGATTGATGATTGCCGCGTCGGTCTGGCTGCTTGCGACGATCAGTTTCAAGCTGGCGCCCGTACCCTTTGCCATGTTTGGAATCCTCGGTGGTTTGGCCTTGGCTGCGGTTGTTGGAGGATTCCTCTGGGGAGGGAGGCGTCGTGAATCTCCCCTAGAAACCGCTCAATGGGTTGATCAGCAATTGGGCTTAAAAGAGAAACTCAGTGCTGCCCTTGAGTTTTCGCGATCGTCTGCTGCTTGGGGGGATGTATTGCTGCGGGATGGCGTGAAGTGTTTGGAGCAGGTTCAGCCTGCTAAGTTGCTTACCTATCGACTGCCTCAGGCGGCTCGCTGGAGCGTTTTACTATTGTTGTTGAGTGCATCACTGGGATTTGTTCCAGAATACCGAAGCGAACGATATCTGAATAGTCAGCGCGAAGAAACCATTATCAAGGATACCGGAGAGCAGCTATCTCGTTTTGCCAAACGAGCCCTCAACCACCGTCCGCCAACGATGAAACCGACGGAGAAAGCGATGGTCGCGGTGGATGAGCTGGGCCAACAGCTAACGTCTGCCAAACTAACTCGAGCGGATGCTCTCGAGAAGATTTCGAGTGTTTCAGAGGAACTTAAGGATCAGGCAACGAATCTCGGCGAAAATCCAGCCTTCAAGCGAATGAGACAGGAAGCCCGAACTCCTTCAGGTGCGCCCTCGAATACGGCTAAGGCGCTGCAAGAACGGATTCAATCCCTTCAGAAAGAGATGAAGAATGCCTCAGGAGATCCCAATGCTTTGGAGAAAATGAAGAGTCGTCTTGATCAACTCCAGCGGGCCGCTGCGGGGATGAATTCCAATGAGGCAGGTATGACGCCGGAGATGGAAAAACAAATGGCGCAGAGTCTCTCGAATCTATCGGAGATGGCTAAGAGTCAAGGGCTTCCAATGTCAGATCTCGACGATGCTCTTTCGGCCTTAAAGAATGGGGATCTCGATCAGCTCCTCAAATCACTCGATTCTGCCCAGGTTGATCTGGAAAAGATGATGGCGATGGCAAAGGCCATGCAGAAAATGAAGATGGAATTGGCTGAGATGGGCAAGGATCTAGGGGAGCAGTTGGAGAAGGGGCAGGCTCAGGCGGCTCATGATCGCCTGCTGGAAATGGCGGCGAAGATGGCCTCCGGTAAATCTCAAGAGGGAGCCCTGGAAAAGATTATGGCAGAGGTGGCCAAAGCAATCGATCCTGCTGGCGACTATGGCGACGTGAAGGAGTTGCTAAAAGAGGCACTGAAGTCAGCTCAAAGCGGAGATTCTCAAAGCTCGGCAGAATCGATGCGGGCCGCAGCAGCAGAATTGAAAAAGTTGATGGATCAGTTCGGTGATATGCAGTCCTTGATGGCGAGTCTTGATGCGCTCAATAAGGCACAACTTTGTGTTGGTAACTGCCAGGGGTGGGGGCAGTGTCAATCAGGGCCACCCAAGGTTGGCCCTGGAGGGAAACCCGGTAAGGGAGTGGGAACCTGGGCAGATGAAAACGCGGGTTGGTTTTATTTTCCGGAGACGAAAGATCGTTGGGATAATTCTGATCTAACCCGACCGGATATGGATGCTCGCGGTCACACCGATCGTGGTGAAGGGCAGCTCTCGAACGGAATGGTCCCAACCAAAGTTAAGGGAAGTTTTTCTCCGGGTGGGCCCATGCCAAGCATCACGCTGCGAGGGGTGAGTATCAAGGGAGAAAGTCGAGTCGTTATCGAGGAGGCCATCACCGCGGCCCAGGATGAAGCGCAAAGTGCCTTGAGTCAGCAAAAGGTGCCGCGAGCCTATCAGCAAGCAGTGCGAAACTATTTTGATGATTTTGCTCAGTGATGCTCCAAGGGCTAGTTGTTTAACGGGGACTAATACGGTCGGGATTTCTTAGGTGCTATGGAGGAAAAAGTAAGTAAATTTCGGGAGCGGGTCAGCCGACTCAAGGCTGAGATCGGAAAAGTCATTGTCGGGCAATCCGAGATTGTCGAAGGAACATTGACGTCGATTCTTGCTGGGGGACACGTCTTGCTTGAGGGCGTGCCGGGGCTTGGAAAGACGTTGCTGGTTAGGACCTTGAGCGAAGCCCTCGATCTTTCTTTTAATCGAGTTCAGTTCACTCCTGATTTGATGCCGGCCGACATCTTGGGAACCAATTTGGTCGTTGAAAATCCAGATGGTCGACGAGAATTCCAATTTCAGCGAGGTCCAATCTTTGCACATATCGTGTTGGCCGATGAAATCAACCGCGCTACGCCGAAAACCCAATCGGCAATGCTCGAGGCCATGCAGGAAAAAAGCGTGACCGCGGGAGGGGAAGTCAGACCGCTGGTGCCGCCCTTTTTCGTCTTAGCCACTCAGAATCCCATTGATCAGGAGGGGACCTACCCCTTGCCGGAAGCTCAGCTTGATCGCTTCTTCTTCAAACTACTGGTGACCTATCCAACTGCAGCTGAGTTGACGGCAGTGATCGATCGGACGACGGAAGGGCGGCAAGAGAAAGTCGAGAAGGTGCTTGAAAGGGAGGCTCTGCTCGAGATGCAAGGATTGGTGCGCGAGGTGCCGGTCCCATCCCATGTGAAAGATTATGCGGTCCGATTGGTGTTGGCGACCCATGCCGGTGCAGAATCAGCCGTGGATGTGACGAATCAGTATTTGCGATTCGGGAGTAGTCCTCGTGGGGCTCAAACAATGATCTTGGCTGCCAAGGTGCGCGCCTTAATAGAAGGACGTTTTAATGTCAGTTTCGATGATGTGAAAGCCGTCGCGATGGCGGCACTACGGCATCGCCTGATACTTAATTTTGAAGCTCAGGCAGAAGCGATCACCACGGATCACATTATTGCCAAGATTCTGGAAGAGGTGCCAGTTTCAAAGGTTTCAGCCGCCGCCGCTAGCTAGGCCGTTTACGCTTCAGTTTTTGCAGGGTCTCTTTAGCCGTTTCATCTCCCCGTTGAGCGGCTGCTTCGAGGAACTTGAGAGCTTTCTGTCGGTCCTTGCGAAGGCCGCGTCCTACGAGTGCCATGAGACCTAAATTGGTGAGTGCTTTGACGTGCCCCGCGTCCGCGGCTTTGGCGAACCAGGCTGCTGCCTGCTGGTAGTCTAAAGGCACACCGCGTCCGTCGTAGTGTCTTTCTCCCAAGTCGTAGAGCGCCGCTGGATCTCCCGTCTGCGCTTTTTCAATCGAGTCTTGGGTGTGTTTGCGTTGAAAGCCCGAGGCCATGGAGCTCGCTTGCTTGACGCCCGCCTTCGTTTGTTCCACGGAGGATTTCAGCTTCATCCACGAAGCGAAGAGTGTGACGATGCGGATGATCCAGCCCATGCCGTGATTATCTCTCCTTGAACGGCGCTTTACAATCCACATTCGAAGTATTTCCGATTTTTGCGAAGAATTCTCGTTTGAAGAACTTGACGAGTTCCTTTGCTCTAGGGTTAATGCAGTCATCACCTTTGAATTGATATCACTCGCTTGCTGCGCCTAGCGCAGAGCTGTCATTGCTATGAAACGTTTTACAAAACTGTCCTTGGCCCTCTCGTTGCTCGTATTGACTCTGCTTGGTTGTTCCGGTTCCGGTAAGGGGGATTCTGTAGAAGAAGCCTCTCAGCCAGCGTCCGGTGCTGAGTCCAAAGGAACCATTGCGATTTCGGTGCTGACGAGTTCGAATCCCTATTTCAATGTGATCACTGAAAACCTCAGAAGCGAAGCTAAGAAGCATGGCTACGAGGTGCTGGCGATGAGTGGGGACAAGGACGTCGCCAAGCAGCAGAATCAGGTGAAGGACTTTATCGTAAAGCAAGTTTCTGCGATCGTGCTTTGTCCCTGTGATTCAAAATCGATTGGCCCTGCCATTCAGGAAGCGAATGAAGCAGGGATTCCTGTCTTTACCGCTGACATCGCTTGTTCAGCACCAGGGGCCAAAGTCGTGTCACACATCGCGACCGATAATCTCGGTGGCGGACGCGTGGCAGGGGAAGCGATGATCGAAGCCTTGGGCGAAGCGGGCGGAAAGGTGATTGTCCTGGACTTCAAATCAGCGGAGTCGTGTTTGCTTCGGGTTCAAGGATTCAAGGAAATCATCTCGGCGTACAACGCAAAGAATCCCGACTCGAAGATCGATATCGTGATGGAGCTTCCGGGTGAAGGCGCTAAAGACCGAAGCCTCAAAGCAACTGAAGATGCGATTCAGGCCCATTCTGACCTCGTAGGGATTTTTGCTATCAACGATCTTTCGGCCCTGGGAGCGCGCGCCGCCTTGGAGAAAGCAGGGATTGCCGATCAGGTTAAAATCATTGGGTTTGATGGGCAACCGGAAGGCAAACAAGCGATCAAGGATGGAAAGATTTACGCGGATCCTGTTCAATTTCCCGATCTGATCGGGAGGAAGACAATGGAGACCATTCTTGCCTATTTGAAGGGCGAGGAGATCGAACCGGTCATCTTAATCCCAACTCAGCTTTATCGACAGAGTGATGGACTTGCTGATCCAGAGCTGAACTAGTCCTACGAAAGAACGGTAAACGGCCGTTTTTCCACTCATTTTGGCGCCTTGGCCCCTTTTGTGGCCAAGGCGTTTGTTTTTGTCGGCGGTGTTTTCTGTAGGATTCCGACTTGATCGCTAGTGATGTTCCGGGCACGCTCAAGCTTTGAACCCGAATTTGTTCCCATGAGTGATTTATCTCGAATTCTCCTTCAGGGCGCCATGCCGCTCACCGCGTTCGTTTTAGGTGCGTCGCTTCAAGTCAAGGCTGACGCTGAGATACGATTCAATCGCGATATCCGTTCGATTCTTTCCAACAAATGTTACACCTGTCACGGTCCCGATAAAAACTCTCGGGAGGGAGACTTGCGCCTCGATGTGGAGTCGCTAGCCAAGGCAGACCGGGGAGGCTATTTTGTGATCGATTCCGTGCACCCGGCCAAGAGCGAGCTGTTGGCTCGTATCACTACGGAGGACGAGGATGATGTGATGCCTCCACACGGTGAGGGGAAGGCGCTAACGAGCCAGGAAGTGGCTCTGCTCACGAAGTGGGTGGAATCAGGCGCCGAGTGGGAAGGGCACTGGGCTTACCTACCGCCCGTCAAGGCTCCGGTGCCAGAGGTGGAAAATCCTGATTGGCGTCGCAATGCCGTGGATCGCTTTATTGGCGCTCGATTGGAGAGTGAGGGCTTGCAGCCGTCTGATCCAGCGGATCGACGGACCTTGATTCGCCGAATCTTTCTCGATTTGACTGGCTTACCGCCGTCGGCTGATGACGTCGCTCGTTTCGAAAATGATCGAGATCGATTCGCCTTTGATCACGTCGTTGATCGTCTCTTAGCCTCACCCCATTTTGGGGAGCGCATGGCCGTCAACTGGTTGGATCTTGTTCGCTATGCCGATACCGTCGGCTATCACGGAGATCAGGACTATTCGGTTTGGCCTTATCGGGACTATGTGATTCAGGCCTTTAATCAGAATCTTTCCTTCGACCAGTTCACCCGCGAGCAATTGGCGGGGGATTTACTTCAGGGAGCCAACCGGGATCAGAAAGTGGCCTCTGGGTATAATCGACTTCATATGATCACGGCGGAAGGGGGCGCTCAGGATAAGGAATACTTGGCGAAGTATGCTGCCGATCGCGTGCGCACGACCTCGAGTGTTTGGCTGGGCTCGACGATGGGCTGTGCTGAGTGCCACGATCATAAGTTTGATCCCTTCACGACAAAGGACTTTTATAGTTTTGCCGCCTTCTTTTCTGATTTGAAGGAGCGAGGCTTTTACGGAGGAAATCGTTGGGAACCTCAAATACCTCTCCCAACGGAGACCCAGGAGACTCGAATGGAAGCGTTGACCCGTCAGGTGGCCTCGCTCGAAGCGAGCTTAACGACGTCCACCGAACTGTTGGTGAACGGTCAATTTGATTGGGAAGCGCAATTGCGGGCGGCCGAAGAAAACGGGGAGCTCCTCTGGGAACCGATTCGGCCTCTGGGGCTTCAGTCGACTGAAGGAGCGTCGCTTCGGGTGCTGGCGGATCGTTCGGTGCTAGTGACCGGAGCTAATCCTGAAAAAGATACGTATTACGTGAAACTGGCGCCAGAGCGTGAGCAAGTGACGGGTATCCGCCTTGAGGCCCTCACGCATCCGTCTCTCGATAAGGAGAGTCTCTCACGCGGCGGTGGCAATTTTGTGCTCACGGATTTCAAGGTCGATCGTCTCGACTCTAATGGGGAAGTGACGGATACGGTCACGATAGCCTCGGCCAAAGCCGATTTTTCACAAGGTGGCTTCGGGGTCTCGAAAGCGATTGATGGCAATAAGTCGTCGGGCTGGGCGGTTGATGGTTCGAAGAAGATTGCTGATCGGCGAGCTGTTTTCACCTTCGGGTCGCCACTGGACCTTGCTGAGGGCGAAACCATTCGCGTGACGCTCGCTCATCAATCGGACCACAAACGGCACAATCTAGGACGTTTTCGTCTTTCCGTGATTTCGATCGAAAAACCGGGGATTGAGGAGACTGGAGTGCCAAGCGATATCTATCGGGCAGTTCTCAAGTCCTTTGAGGAGCGCTCAGAGAAAGAACAGACTCGCTTGACGAGTTTCTTCCGCGGGCAAACACCGCTACTCGATGATACACGGGTTCAATTGGCGTCGACCAAGGCGAGTCGTGATCGACTCAAGAAAGAGATTCCAACCATGTTAGTCTCCCAGAGCGTCAAACCCCGCCAGATGCGAGTGCTCCCTCGAGGGAATTGGTTGGATGAATCGGGGGACGTGGTGGCTGCCAGTTTCCCTGGTTTCCTAGCCTCCAAAGCAGAGAAAGAATTGTCCCGCCTGGATCTTGCCGACTGGATGGTGTCTGCGAGCAATCCATTGACGGCACGGACCTTTGTGAATCGGCTTTGGAAACAATTTTACGGAACGGGGCTCTCGAAAGTGCTTGATGACGTCGGTTCGCAAGGCGAATGGCCGACTCATCCGGAACTGCTTGACTGGCTCGCTGTTGAATTCATGGAAAGCGGCTGGGACGTGAAGCATCTGGTTAAGACCCTAGTGACCTCGCAAACCTATCGTCAGAGCTCGGTCGCGAGTGACTATCTGAAGGAAAAGGATCCCTTCAATCGACTCTATGCCCGCCAAACTGCGTTTCGACTCGATGCCGAGGTCGTCCGTGATGTGGCGCTGAGCGTGAGTGAGCTACGGGTAGATCAACTCGGTGGGCCCAGTGTGAAGCCCTATCAGCCCGCGGGCTACTATGCTCAGCTGAACTTTCCGACTCGAACCTATCAGGCCGACAAAGGAGCATCCCAATATCGCCGCGGTGTCTACACCCATTGGCAGAGGACCTTTTTGCATCCCAGCATGAAGGCCTTTGATGCCCCAAGTCGCGAAGAGTGCACGGCAGAACGTTCTCGATCCAACACCCCACTGCAATCCTTAGCCCTCTTGAATGATCCTAGCTACGTCGAAGCTGCCCGCGTCTTTGCGGAACGAATCATGAGCTGTGATGGCGAGGCCATTGGGGCTCAAGTTCGGTGGGCGTTCACCGAAGCTGTGTGCCGGAAGCCCAGCACCCGGGAAGTGAAGATCTTGACCGAGCTTTACCAAGAGAGTGCGGAGCGTTTTGCCGACGACAAGGAAGCGGCTGAAGCTCTGTTGGGAGTCGGCGGCGCACCTGCGTCAGGTGATTGTGAGCCGGCTGAATTGGCGGCTTGGACGATGGTGAGCCGAGCGATTCTGAACCTTCACGAGTTGATCACGCGCTACTAAAAGACGTCGCCCTATGAATCCTCTCGATATTCTTGCGATGCGGCAGAATCGCCGTTCTTTCTTAAGTCGGAGTACCGTCGGTCTTGGCTCCTTAGCCCTGGCATCGGTTCTGAAGCCGTGGCAGAGTCAAGGTGCGAACCTTGCGGCATCGACTCAATGGCCGGGAGCCATCCAAGCGATCCCTCAACTACAGAAGGCCAAACGGGTGATCTACCTTTGTATGGCAGGAGGGCCGTCCCATCTAGAGACCCTAGACTACAAACCCAAGCTGGCAGAAATGGATGGCAAACCCATGCCGGAGTCCTTTACCGAAGGACAACCGATTGCGCAGTTGCAGGGGCAGAAGTTGAAATGCCTGGGGCCACAACACGAGTTTCAGACATTCGGTCAATCAGGCCAGCAGATAGCGAACGTCTTCCCGAAGATTGGCGAGATTTCAGACGAAATCTGCATCGTGCGTTCGTTCCATACTGAGCAGATCAATCATGATCCGGCGCATACCTTTCTCAACACCGGGACCTCGATCTCGGGACGACCGAGCATGGGTTCGTGGCTCTGGTATGGTTTGGGAAGCGAGAGTGAAAACTTGCCTGGGTTTGTCGTTTTGACCTCCTTAGGCAAAGGAGGTCAGGGACAGCCGATCTCATCCCGGCAGTGGCACAGCGGATTCTTGCCAAGTAATTTCCAAGGCGTGCAATTCCACGCGTCAGGAGATCCTGTTCACTACGTCAAACGGCCACCGGGGGTTTCTCAAAATGATCAACGACGTTTGGTTAATGCCGTAAATGCCTTAAATCGAGAATTGGACAGTGTTGTGGATGATTCCGAAATTTCAACGCGCATTACTCAGAACGAGATGGCCTTCCGTATGCAGACGAGCGTGCCAGAACTCATGGACGTCCGAAATGAGCCTCAGCACATTTTGGATCTCTACGGCACCGAAGGGGGCGACGGTTCCTTTGCCTCTAATTGTCTGCTTGCTCGGCGCCTAGCGGAACGGGGCTCACGCTTCATCCATCTCTATCATCGTTCCTGGGATCACCATGGGAACATTAAGAACAACATGCGCACATCAGCCAAAGAAGTCGATCAAGCGTCTGCGGCACTTATTACCGACTTAAAACAGCGTGGCATGCTGGATGACACCTTGGTTATCTGGGGTGGGGAATTTGGTCGCACACCCATGGCGCAAGGTTCGGGACGCGACCATCATATTCGCGGCTTCTCACTCTGGATGGCCGGGGGAGGGATCAAAGGCGGCACGAGCTACGGCGAAACCGACGACCTTGGATACAAGGCGGTCGTGGATCCGTTCCACGTTCACGACCTGCATGCGACCATGCTCCATCTCTTTGGCGTGAATCACAAAGAGCTGACCTATAGATTCCAGGGACGCGATTTCCGCCTGACGGATGTTCACGGCAACGTTGTAAAAAGAATCCTGGCCTAGAACGCTTGTTCCGAGTATTTCCCTCTAGCAAGGACTCCATTTGAGGCTACTAAGATACTCCCTGAGCATGGGATGTCTTCCCTGAACGAGCGATCGGTGAGCTTGTCAGGCCATTCCCGTCGCTTCGAGGGGCCTCTTCACTTGCTGCTTATCGCGTTTCATTACATGCGAATAAATCTCGGTCGTCGTTACATCCGCGTGCCCCATCAATTCCTGTCAGACTCGAATATTCGTTCCGGCCTCCGACAAGGGGGTAGCCAAACTGTGCCTAAGCGAGTGACAGTCGACCTGTTTAGAGATACCTGTTTGACCAACCGCCCGCTTAACGGCCTTTTGAGGTCACTTTCCAACAGGTGATGACCGAGACATCTTCCGGTCCTTAGATCGATTGAACGCTTTCGCGCTAGAAAGTGATACTGCCAAGCAAGTTCTCGGCTCGCCTTCGGAAACTTTCGGCCGAGTGCACGAGGGAGATAGACCACTCCAAATCCATCCGCCAGATTCCTCACGTTAAGATTCCTTACCGGATCGAATTGCTGCTGCAACTTGGTGATTAGAGGAATTGGCAAGACTGTGATACGATCTTTATTTCCCTTGCCGAATCGCACCACGAGTTGTTTCTGGCCGAAATCAATATCTTTCACCCTCAAGCGGACACACGCCATCAAGCGCAAATCAGCTCCGTAGAGCAGTGGTGCCATCAGTTGGTGAGTGCCGGTCAAATTCTCTAGGAGCGAGGCAACTTCTTGCTGTGTAAGCACGGGTGGGACATGTCGTCTTTGTCTGGCTCGGATCGGCACGATCTCGCGGCTAAGGGAAAGACATAGGACCTCCTGGTACAGGGAAATGATTACGTTCAGAGCCTGGCGCCGGGGCGAGGAGGAGACTCTTTCACGGGTGGCTAAACTCAACGAACTTCAAATAACGGACGATCCAGCGGCAGTAGGTGCGTTCGGTTTGAAGGGCATAGTGATGATACCGCAGCACCTTATTTAATATATCCATTTGCCGTGACCTAGGGGAATGTCGAAATTTCGGCTTGTTTTCCATTGTTAATACTTGAATATCACAGTATATGGAAGTATTAAGGAGTTTATGGTTCCATGTTTACGGGCCCAATATCACAATTCCCGGAGAAAATTCTGTATATACAATCCAATATCATGGAAATATTTTCACGTATTGACACTGTTCGCTTGAAAATGAGATTCTGTTTAGATTGGGACTTGTTTGCCTTTTCCTGAGCTGTAGTCATTCCATGAACATGGACCAGATGGAAGAAATGCAAAGTATCCGTAATGCTGATATTCCACCCTCACTTACTGAGGAGTTTTATCGTGCCGCTAACGACTTCGAAGATGTTGATACTCAGATGTGGTTGTATTTGCTGGAGCTCATTCCCGATGATGGTCAGTCTTATTGTGAACGAAAACGGGCAATGCTTAACTCTGTTTCTCGGGAGCTGAAACGGTATTTCTTGACTCGTCAGTTTGATTGGGAAAGAGGATCTGGTGGGTTGGAGGCTTGCTTGATGATGCAGTATGAGGTTGGAGAAGACGAACTTTTCATCGAGGAAACTATTGCCGGATTTGAGGAGCTAGGTGCGCTTGAGTACGCAACCATCATCAAAGAACTCATACCAATTGCACGGAAACTAAACGAACAGATTGAAGCGGCGGGATCCAGAGGTGAGGAATTTGACTTCGACGATTCCAGATGGGAACCATACGAAAATCGGTGGAATTCAGCATCCAACGGGTTCAATTTTTACAGCGTCGTTTGGGATGGTATACAGAAGGATCCTTCAAAATATGTCCATCCCCGATAGTTCAACAAGCCGCTTGAGGCAACGCGGCTCCGCCGCGCGCCTCACCTCACCGGTAGATAGATTGACAATACAAGTGAAGAGCGAATTCAAAGCCGAACTATCTGACTCGGTTGATGCGATCCTTTGGGAGATATGGGATCCCATTGGGCTCAATGATAATTCAGACGCACGGACTGAATACTTAAGCTACGTCCCTTCGGTTGTACGACTTCTCGAGGTTGGAGCCGACGGATATAAGCTCGGTGCGCACCTCGAAAACCTTGAGCGAGGCAGCATGGGGATTCAGTGTTGTGCAGATCATCGCAAAAAAGTGGCATCGATGCTTTTGGCTCCATACCAACGGATGCCTGCCAGTCCGCTGCAGGCAACGCCGCTATCGCGGCGCACCTGAGCTCATCGTTCGATTATAGAAAAACATGCCCAGTCTGGTATCAACACACACTGAGATTCAGCCGGGAAACTACTACGAGGACTGCGCGTTCCATCCATGTCTGTGTATTTCTAGCGATGATGACGAGATCACTGGTGTCTCACTCGTCGATGGGAGCCATCCGAGGGCTTGTAGTATTCCACACTGTGGCGTCCGTCGGCTAACGTTCGAAGAAGCTCTACACTGGAAATTTTTTGGGCCGCTTGATCAAACAGTAGTCAAGGACAGTCGTTGGTGGTATGACTACCCAAATGATGAGATGGTCGAGACTCATAGGCTATGAATCCGAATAAGTCGCAGCAGGTAATGGCTCTGACATGCCGCACCTCACTTCATTGTTCGAAAGCCCCATGAAGCGTGAAATCCACAGAAGCATTCTTGGAATGTCTATTATCGCCATGCTCCCAGGTGCTCTTTTTGGATTAATCATCTCTGTTGGAGCAGTTGGTCACGGAATAGAGAATGGGGTCTTACTGACGGACTTGGCGGCAATCGTTCTTAGCTTGCTTCCGTTACTTTTTTGTTTCTCGGGCGAGTTCCGGGCGAGTCAGTGGAAGAAATACCTAATGGAGTTGCTCTCTTCACCGTTCTGAGTAACCTATGGACATCACTGACGAGTATGCGGTTGACGAGTTCATTGCTGCCTGGGGGGCAGCGACTCGACCTACTGAGTATGGTGATCCGGCTCACTGCGACGAATGTGCTGAGGCAAACAGAATCCTTATGGCGCTCGATCGAGATGAGCTTGATCGGACTGAATTAATCGAATCCTCGAATGGTTGGTTTTATGCTTGGATGGGCTTCGAAGGGTGGTTGTATTTCCTTCCAGGCATCGTAAAGACTGCGATGATGGACCCAAGCAAGGATCTTCGAATCCTGCTCGACCAGCTGTGCCCGGAATACCTGTCATCGTTGACTTTAGTGAGGGCTAAGGCCCTGCACAAGTTTCTCCATCATTGTCGCGCCTGTGCGTATGCATCCGATGATTCTGAAAGAGCCTCGCTACAGCTTGCAATCGATCTCACCAAAACCGATCTTCCCCCTGCCGGTTGCGCTGCTGACCCGGCGCGCTTGACTTAGTTCGCTATTAAGAAACATGTGCATGGTTTACTACATCGCAGGCGAAGAGACTCTACCGCTCATCCCTCCTCAAAAGTGGGATGGTATCGACACTGCTGCCGATGGCTGGCAATCCAAAGTTGTTCCTTTCTCTGTCGAAGCCCTCGACGATTCGAATAAGATGGTAGGGGAGAAGTTTGCCGAAGAATGTGTTCGTTACGCGGGTAGCTTTGAAGGTTGCGGCTGCGGATTTAGGGCCAGCGTCTTCATCGATGAGGACGCTGGCCCTCCAGGCGATCATGAACTGGCAGGGCGGTCCTCACGAGAGCACTTGCACCAGTATGTTTTGAAACATCGTGTTTCGTCCCTCTACGTATGCTGGTCAGGAGACGAGGCTCAGCCTGCTAAGAACATTGCGATTTTAGATCCAAACAGGATTATAGATTTCACCTTCGCGTTTGAGGAGCGCTGTCTCTACAGAATTGCCGAAGACCTTGACAGGGTGCTGGAGCCAAGCGATTGACGCCGGCGGCTCAGCCGATCCCTTAATAGACACACAGGTTTGCAATGGGCATTGTGCATGATGAGCGAAGGACATCCTTCTATGGGATTGTCTTTGGGGTTTGGTTCTTGGTCGCGGCATATGCAATTGCTCACGATCAGTACCTCGTTCGAATAGCTCCTGATCACTTCACCGTCTATCACGACAATCCTGAAGGGATAGAGAGTGCGACGGTCCTGGCTGCTTGGATCGCTCTGAAGGCTTCTGTCTCACCTGGGCTTCTCCTAGGGATCGTAACTTGGTTCGTTGCTCGTATTGGTAGGTGGCCCAAGATCGAACCCAAATGCCTCCTCGTTGCGGTATCTGCGGTGATCTTCGTTACCGAACTGTCAGGCTTGGCGAGTGGTGCTCTGGCGTTCTGGGCGAAGTTCCCGCTATATCCAAGGCAATGGTATCCTGATCTGCGGAGCGCTCTCGTCGTGGCCCAGACGATTCAGATCACATGTTATTTTGTTGCCTTTCTCGCTTCCGGCGCGATGCTTCTGATGCTGGGAAGTAAGAGAATGCACCTGGAACGAAAGTCCATCGCTGAAGACTCTTCGGGTAAGCCGCTGGAGGTAACCGATTAATACTGGCGCCGGAGCCGATGGTTAGCGATGAACAGGATATAGATATGATACCTATCCTGGAGACTATTCCGGTGATTGACTTGCTGTCTGCGGTGGCCAGCGGTTTCGCCCTTGGACTGGCTGCCTCCAGATCAGGCGTTTCGGGTTGAGGCAAATTATGAGATCCGAAACCTCTGCTCTGACGACGGAAACGGGCGGTCTTCCCTCACTTGACCGTTCCCTTTAAAGGTGGATTCGAAGTGCCCTGTCCATTAACAGATAGCTCCATATGACCACTGCCAAGACACCACCCGGCATCTGGGCCGGTCAGCTGTTGCATGCCTGCGTGACTGCGATTCTTCTCGCGCTTTCCTGGGCCGCTTGGAAAGCGCTGCGACAACCGTTTCCTCTTTCTTTCTGGATTGCAGTCGCTTTTCCCATTGTGCATCAAAAGTTTGTGTGGCTGACATGGCGCCTGGAGCTTCGGTCTTCGGCCACAAGCAAGGCGATTGGACTCTACGGATACCTCTCAGGCTTTTTTCTGCTATTTGGGGGACGCTTCATTTCTCTGCTTGCACTGGCCTGGCTCGATCGCGGCAGTCTCAAACTGGACGCTATTCCACTGGCTTTCGCCACAACTTTGCTCGCACTGCCGGGTGTCTACGCGATGTACAGCGTCAAAAAATACTTCGGAATGATAAGGGCAGCTGGTGTGGATCATTTCGATTCCCGATACCGCGAGATGCCCCTCGTAAAGGAAGGCGTTTTCCGATTCACAGACAATGGAATGTATATCTACGCTTTCCTTTTGTTTTGGGCTATCGCAGTTGGCTTCAACTCCTCAGCTGCCCTCGTTGTGGCTGCTTTCAGTCACGCATATATTTGGGTGCATTTCTTTGCGACGGAAAAGCCAGATATGGAATACCTGTATGCGAAGGAAGGATAACGAGCGGGCGCCCAAATAGCAGAAGACTCTAACGAACCCTTCGTCGGGGTTTTACTGGCTTTGGGACGCCTTCTTGATTCCGGTGCGAACCGAGCAGACATCTTGGAAGTCGTTCGAGGAACGCAAGCTGAGATCCTTGTTGACCTTTCCAATCAATCCGATGGCTCGGATGCTTTCTTAGGCAATGAGTTCGTGTCATGCGGAGTGGGCCAGTTTTCTCTGAGGGCTGATCCTTGAGGACTCGTTTGCCCGGCGAGCCCCTGTCGTCGCCCAGCAGGCTTGAACCGATTGAGGGCAGACACGTCATACTCCTTGGGAGATTCGCTGACTGGTATGTCACTCGAGATATGACGGCGTAAGTCTTGGCGTAGAAATGTCCGGCGGATATTTGATGCTCTGAAAATTTTGGATGCTGTCCGGTCCCGGAATGGCAATGCCAGTCACTGGTGAAGAGCTCGGAGATTGCCAGGTCGCGGATATCCGGCAACCGATCCCCCAGAGACTGAGTATTGGATGGGAGGAGCGCTTGGTTGAGCTCGATATCCCGTAGGGCTAGCGTTGAAAGTGACGGTGGAATCCAGGCGGTTCTCCCGATAGGATCATTGCCGCTTCCCACCTTATCAATTCGATGCTGAACTCCTGTCCTTGACCAAAAAGCATCTTCGAACTAAGGGCGGGGGCGAAGCAAAGGAATCGAGCCAACGCGGTGCTAGAGTGGTTGAGATAATGGATCAATGAGGCTGGTTGTGGAGGAGTATAACGACTGATATCTATTGTTGTGGTTTTTCGTAGCCATTCCGGCGATGAATAGGGGGGCTATTTTCGGTCAATATTTTCGGAGGGTTTTGGACGGCAGGGGTTGATGTTTTTGCGTGAGCACCCTATCGTTACCACTGTAGTAGACAACAAATAATGGTGATTATGAAGAACTGTATCATCTCGATGAGTTGCTTATTTGTGGCCCAATCTATCGCTATGCGGCCCTTGGCGAAAATGTTGACTGTCTCTCTGTTCGCCTGGACTTCCAGTCTCGCAGCTCAGTCCACGATTAGCCAGGTAAGCACGGCAGCGGATGGTGCTGATCTCTACGGGTTTGCATCGGAGTTTAGGGAGGCATTGGAAGATGTAGGAGAGATTTCTGTGGATGAGTTCCTAGAGCGGTATGATCGACCGGATCAGTTTGTCGATTCTCTCTCCTATCATCCTGCAAGTGAAGAATTCATAAATTCTTTCATGGAAGCAGCCGGGAGGGAACGAACTGATCCCTTCTTTGGTCCCCTCCCGACGGTCAAGGAGGGCCTGGAGCTGAATGAGGAAGAGCGAGAGGTATTGGCGAATCACGGCTTCGTCGTGAGTGGCCGGCATGGGAGCCATAGTTTCGTCGAGAGCTACTACCAAATCTTCATTCGTGATCGGCCGGTATTTATCTCCCTTGATTCGATTCTCCATGCATGGAATCAGGGGTATCGAAGTATTCTTGAAGAGATCGAAAGCTTTTTTCTCGCCCCTGGCATTGAGGGAATGATAGCAGGCATGAGAGAACAGCTTTCGTTCATTGAGGGGCGAGTCAATGCGGACTTGGAGGAGAGTCTTCACGACGCCGATCTTTATTTGACGGTGGCGGCTTCTCTCGCTTCAGGAATGACCCTTCCGTCGTCCCTAGGGCAACAAGACGCGATGGTCGAATCA
This sequence comes from uncultured Verrucomicrobiota bacterium, assembly GCA_913061285.1. Lineage (GTDB taxonomy): Bacteria > Verrucomicrobiota > Verrucomicrobiia > Limisphaerales > AAA164-E04 > UBA2970. Next base: position 17,365 of record CAJXVR010000099.1, read on the forward strand.
GTGATGGCAAAGATTTCTAGCCTGGAGCTTCACGAATTTTCTCTCTTTGGACGCACGAATCCTGAGATTCAAGATTTCTCTCAGTTCAAACCCCGTGGGCACTACACTAAGTCTGAGCAGCTGAAGAAGTATTTTCGTTTGATGATGTGGCTTGGCCGAGTTGATTTCAGAGTTGCGGGCCCACCCGAAATTGCGTCGCCGCGAGAGCTGGGAACAGCGTTGATTCTACAAGAGGCCCTGCTGGGGGCGGGACAACTTGAAACATGGACGGCCTCGGATCGAATTCTCCAGACCTTTGTGGGGTTGCCAGATTCGATGACGGTGCCTCAGCTATCCTCATTGGTTGAGGCGGCTGGATTTGAACTGGGTACGGCATTTCCGTCCCGGGAGGAACTCGTTTCGCTACAGAACCAGATTGAAGCCAGTGCCTTGGGAGTTCAAGCGATCACTTCTCACGGTTTTTTTGTTTCCCCGGGTAACGAGTCGTTCAAGCTTCCTCGTTCCTTTGGTTTGTTTGGGCAGCGATTCGTTATGGATAGTTGGGCTCTCTCCAATCTTGTATTCAAGGCAATCTCGTGGAAGGGCCAGAAGGTGGGACGACGGCTTCCGAGTGGGCTTGACGTTGGTTTCAGCGTTCTTGGTAATACCGCAGCGGCTCCGATTCTAGCAGATCGAATTCGGAATTCCGATGGAATGCCCTTTCGGGATGGCTATCCAATTCAGCATCAATTAGGGGCCCTTCATGATGTGTTCAATCAGATCGAGGTCCAGAGTTGGGAGGAGAATATATACACCTCGTGGCTGTACGTCTTGAAGCAATGGGGGGCTGGTTACGGCGAGTCGATTCCTGAGGTGTTTCGAACCAGGGAATGGAGCAAGAAGACGCTGAGTTCTCAATTGGCTTCGTGGACATATTTGCGCCACAATACCGTTCTCTATGCGAAACAATCGGTGACGTCGCCTGTGCTATGTTCGTTTCCTCATAGCTATATTGAGCCTGCACTCGAGGCATGGAAGAGTCTCGCCGCGATGGCGCGTCGGGCAGCCAGCGATCTCGATGAGTTGACTCCATCGTCGGTTATTTCGGATCGGCACGTCAGCTATTTTAGCAATTTTGCGGAAACTTGTGACACATTGACTGAAATCGTAAGGAAGCAAAATGATCGCGAAGTTTTTACCGCCAGTGAAGATCGTTTCCTTAAGGATATGGTGGAGATCATGGTGGACTATGTGGGGCAGAAAACTTACTCTGGCTGGTATCCTAATTTATACTATGTCGCGGTGGATCCATTTGATCCGGAGTTTGTTTTTGGCGGTATTCCGGCGCAACATCCTAGCGATATTTGGGATCCCGTCGTTACCGATGTTCATACCGACTTCCCATCCGTACCGGACGGTGATCCCGGTACGGTTCTTCATCAGGGAGTTGGTAACACCGCGATGCTTTTTGTGTCAGTACAATGTGCCGAGAATCGAATGTATGCCGGTCCCGTGTCCACCTATTATGAATTCACTTCAGGTCCGGGGAATTTTGAGCGGATGACTGATGAAGCGTGGAAAGAGAAATTGAAGAACGATGAGCAACCTGAGGAGCCGGAATGGAGTCGAGGGCATCGCCTTAGGGGCCGAACCTCGATTGCTAGCTCTGGTGGAGGGGCACAAGTAGGTCAGGAATTTCCTCCGCTAGAGGTTTCGCCTCCTCCAATTCTAAATGTACCCAAGACCATCGATTATCGGGTGCTAGAGAATGGGCGTCTTGAATTAAGGTGGCCCTCAGGAACAACCTTGTGGCGTTCTCGCGAGCTTGGAGGGCAGAGGAGGTTTGTCGTAAATGGGGTTAACACGGGAGACGGGCGGCAGGTTAGAGCCGTTGGGACCGCTGCAGAGCATTACTTCTTTTGGCTGGAGTGATTCACGAAACTCGCAGTGAGGGAGGGTTACAATCCTCAGGCCAGTCGTAGCACGAGCAGTTTCGTATGCTGTTGGGTGTTGCGGTGGTTTGTGAGCCTTGCTACGAACGCAAACTGCCGCTTTTTGAGCGTGTGTTTCGGGAATTGTTCAGGGATTTTACTTGCCTTCGGTGTTTGAGCTCCGTAACACCATAAGCGAAACTTGCTGTCGGTGGATTTTCTTCATAGACGGAAGTAGGGTATGCCGCTTTCGTCAGCCTCCTTCTTTTCCTTCGAGACCCCCCCTTCATCGTTGTCTTATTTATTTATTATTATGTCTGAGTTATATACTCCGGAGGAGCGGTCTGCTGAATATGAAAATTATTCCAAAACGTCGTCTCAGTATGACGCCACACGTGTCGAAGTTGGTATTGAGTTTATGACCGCGGCCTTCGCCTCGGTTGGTCCGATGGCTAAGTTGAATTTACTCGACGCTGGTTGCGGTACGGGGAGCTACATCGACGCCTTTCGAGGTAAAGTTCAAGGGGTTGTGGGAGTCGATCTTAACCAAGGAATGCTCGATCAGGCGGAACGAAAATTTCAGGACGATCCCAATGTGACCTTAAAACAGGGGAGTCTGGTTGATATTCCTTGTGAGGATAATCAGTTTGATGCCGCGATGTGCAATCAGGTCATTCATCACTTGGCCGAAGGCGAAGGGGAAGAGAGATTTCAGGGGATACAGAAGCTTGCCAACGAAGTCTTCCGGGTTCTTCGACCCGGGGCTGTTTTTACGTTGAACCTATCCACCCCTGAACAAACAGAAGATGGATTCTGGTGGGCATCTCTCATTCCCGATGCCGTTGAGGTCATGACAAAACGCTGCCCTAATGTTTCGGAACTGCACGAAATGCTTTCCAACGCAGGGTTTACCATCATTCAAACCACGGCGTTAAAGGACGAGGTCTTGCAGGGAGAGAATTACTTAGATCCTAGGGGGCCATTGAAATCTGAATGGAGGGATGGCGATTCAACCTGGTCATTGGTCTCGGAGAGTGAACTCTCCACAGCGATGAAATTTGTCGAGGAAATGAATAGCGACGGCAAGATGCCCTCGTATATCGATGATCGTGAGCAACGGCGGCAACAAGTGGGACAGACCACATCGATTCTCGCGTTAAAAGCAGAGTGAGTCTGTCATTGCTCCAGAAAACGAATCCCGCTAACGGTTAAGGCGTGGCGGTCATGTGGCGATGGCGAGGCGTTTCTGGCTAGTTGGCTCACAGATTTGAATTGGATTGATGATGCAGTCGGTTCCCGATGGGGCATCAATCTTTTGGCAATGGGGGCTCGTGGCTAGTCGTGACAATCCAAGCGTGCGGCTTGGGGCGAGATGAGTTGCCTCCTACTGTGATTGCCATGCATTTTGTTTGGCGCTTAGTTCAGCGATGTGAAGAAACGGCTGAACCTTGGTTGATATTTATCCAATTTGTTGAATGAAACTATCACGTTTGTTGCCTTGCCAATGAATTGACGGCGAGGAACGAAACCGAAATACCGAGAGTCCTTGCTTAGGTCGCGATTGTCGCCCATGACGAAGTAATGTCCGGATGGAACGACTACTTTCTCAAAACTTCGCTTATTGGTAGGGACGGACGGAATGCTCATAACGGCATGTCGGTGATTGCCCAAGTCCTCCTCTGCAAAGAGCGCTTGCTTGCGCAGTCCGGCCATCAGGTCCTTGGTATGCTCGTCTGATAGAGCTGAATAGTTCAACTGCTCATCATTGATGAAGAGGACGTTGTTCCTCAGCTCAAGTTCATCGCCTGGAAGGCCGATGACTCGTTTTACCAAGCGGGTGCCATCTTCCGGTGAAAAGAAGACGGATATATCGCTTCGTTTAGGGTCAGAGAGGTGCGCTAGGCTCTGAAGCGTTAAGGGGATCCGGAAATCATAGGCGAGCTTGTTTACGTAAACCAGATCACCCTCGAGAATCGTCGGATTCATTGATCCTGAAGGAACCCAATTCCAATCAGCCAGACACGATCTGACTGGGATTACGACAAAGAGGAAAAAAAGAGCAATCGCTCGCCACTCTCTCCATTGAGTATTTAGTACTAAGATTACTTTGTTTTTCATGGCTTGAATTTGAACCGTTTAGCTTCTGACCCCGCTGGGGGGCGGCGTGTTCAGATTTTGTTATTTTCTCCGCATTTCCCTTCCTTCCACTATTTCGGATCGTGAGATGGAGTGAGCGGCAGTTGGGGTAGACATGAGCTTGCCGTGAGCACCTCTTTCGGATTTAGATATATGGCTGTTTGTAGAAAATAAAATTGGCGCCTATTCTTGGCGCAGCCTACACTTCAGGCTTCTATGAGAAATCTGGTAAGATTGATTGGATTAAAAAGGAGTTCGTCATGAGAAAGACGAGCATCGTCGTGGTGCTATTGGCGGTAGTGGCGATTGTTTCAGCAATCTTAGTTTCGGAGGGATTTGCTGCTGATGCGATTAATCTTGATGTGCTTGAGGTACAGGTTGGTCGGCGGGATCAAGACAATTTCGTAGCCGGTGCAAGGCTCGTATTTACGGTCTTGCCCAAGGGCAGTGATAGCTATTCGAAGACGGTTGTCAGCGGGAATGATGGAATTGGACGCTTGGACCTAGGCGGAGAATCGATTCGAGAGATTCGCTGCCGCGTGGAATGCCCTGGATTTCTCGCGGCTGAGACGCGCTGGTTATTCTCTGAACTCAATCGTTTGTCATGGGAGGCTAATCCGATACTTCGCTCTTCGGTTCGATTGGTGCCACGGAGTCGAGTCTTGGGTGGAAGGGTGGTGGATGTGGAAATGCAGGGGATTCCAGGAGTTTCCGTGCTTGTGGATTACTCTCACCACGGGACGTATGATCTAAAGAAGGGTGAACTGCCTTTTTCAGGCTTTACCGAGACCATTCGTGTGATGACTGATGATCAAGGGCGTTGGAAAACGAAGGGCTGGGTTTCCAGCAGGGCCCGGTCACTACGTATGCGGTTTCAACACCCCGACTATCCCGATCACGGTGATCCCTCAGAACCCGCCGATCCGATGAAGGCAGGAATGCCATGGTGGACCTGGGAGTCGGGCCGGCCCTATCTTTCGGGCCTCACCGACTTGTTGGCTCGGGGTGACGGGGTGACGGTGATGTCGCAGGGCTGGACGCTTTCGGGCCGGGTGACTGACGTCTCAGGGGAAGCCATTGGAAAAGCCGACGTGGCTGTATTGGCGCCAATAGTCGGACGAAATGGTTTAATCCTGAATGCCTGGCCTGGTGCAGCGTTGATGCTGGAAGCGGATGATGCGGGCCGGTTTGAAATCAAGGATCAAGTCATCCGTTTTCCGTTGTTGCACCCAGACGCCGTTCGCAAGGTTCTTGCTGACTATGAAGTCTCTCTTGTCGCAGGGAAGAAAGGGTTCGAAGTGGCGCATGAAACGTTTCCCTACTTTCGAACTGATGGGCTGGAGTCCGTCCTTGAATTGCAGGCAGGCCCGCTATTCGAGGGACGGATTGTCGAGGGGAACGGCAAGGCGATATCCGATGCTGTCTCTTATACACATCTCCGAGCCCACGAGACCTCTCTACATCTCGT
>CAJXVR010000100.1 GCA_913061285.1 uncultured Verrucomicrobiota bacterium
GTGTATAAGAGACAGCTACTGGCCCGTTCTGCAGCGTCTGTCGCTCCAACGGCAAAGGCAAGCACCTCACCGTGGGCTCGACCTTCGACGAGCACGGAATAGATACCGTCCCCGGCAACCCGATCGCCCTCCGTGCCATCATCACGCATGGGACGTTCCAGAATCAGTTCCTCAGGATCCAAACGGTAGTTTAGCGACACCGATGCCAATCCATGAGAATCCTCGGCACGGGCCGTAATCAGCACCGACTCGCCACTCATCGGCAAGACAGGAAAATGGGCCACGTCAAAAATGACCGGTCCTGCATTCTCCACACGTTGTCCGTTCTCAAGCCCCGGAGAGCCGAGATTGCTTGGAACCGGAATCGTTCCGGCGAGCTCCATATAGTTGCCCTTAGGTCGGAGCAGGATCTCAGAGTGTCCTCGCAACCACCGCACACGCGCCCGAATGGTAGCGACCGTTCGGGGTTGAATAAAGGGACGGCGAAAACGAAATCGTACCCGATTGGCTCCATTGTCGCCTCTGGCAGTCGCATTCAGATGCAATACCATCTCGGCATCATTCTCTCCCAGAGTCTCGACAAACGATTCATCGTGAGTTCCCTGAAAAAACCAATTGGCGCGATCATCATCAAAGCCTCCGTTGGTGATAAAATTCTGTCCGTTCTCATCGATGAATGCAACGTCATCAATGAGGCATTCTCCCGCTCCTTGGAGAAAGAGCTGGAAATCATCTATGTTCCCGGAACCTTGCTCGAGCAAGGCCGTCCGTTCGAGCGTAACCCAGTCCGATTTGCTGGACTCATCACTATCAGCCCAGCTACTCCCGTAGCGGTTATCACTGTTCACATCTCGCAGCTCCAAACTACTGCCCCCGCCATCGGACCATTTCCCCCAAACACCACCGTCATGGTAATTCACTTCATCGACGACGACAAAAACCCCATCCCGAAGTCCGTCCATAACCGAAGCCACTTCAGGTCTCAACAATGAGATTTCGTCCCCGCCATTTCCTAGACTCCCACGATAGTCGCCTACCGTATTCTCAGAGGTAAGTTGATCGTAACTCGCAATCAAACGGGCAGCATTGCGAGCAACCACCAGATAGCCACCCGCTGAAATCGAAGTCCCAGCAGCGAAGTCGTAGCGAATCCCCCCATCGAGTTGCCATCCATCGAGACTCACCGACGCCCGCCCCTTATTGAAAAGCTCAATATACTCATCGTCATTCGAGCCAGATATCGGGTGATACATGATCTCGTTGATAACGATATCGTCAATCCGTTGAGGCGTGTTCGTTGCACCAGGGGTCGGTTCAGTGAGCGTGTCGAATCCGGGTTTGCCGTCGGGATATCTCCCCGAAGCGACATTCAAGGCTTGACCGCCAAAACGAACCGCATCGAGAACCCGCGTGTCATCGCTATTCCGCAAGAGGAGTTGTTCACCGCCTGAACTAAGCGCAAACCCCAAAGCTGATTCATCCACAACGACATAGCCCCGAGGATCGATTATCGTTCCTTCGGCAAACCGAAATCTTGAACGCTCCGGATCATCACTGAGCGACATCCCACTCAAGTCGATCGATTCATTGCTATGATTATACAACTCCACATAATCGACCACTGGCGGCTCGCTATTGGCAAGAAATTCATTGATTCGCAAGGCGTTCTCCGTCCCTGTTCTCACAGGCTCGATCGCACCAGGCGACCCCCCAACCCAAGCACTCGCTGACCATGCCTCAGAATTTCGTTCCCCATAAGAAGGACGTGTTAAGACCAAAGAATGCCCCGATCCATCCGGAGCCACTGGCCATGGCCAATCACTCTCATAACGAGTCTCTAGCAAGACCCCCCCTTGCCGATCATGCAAGCGAAGCTCCCCGGTCCCGTTGGGAAGAGAGCCTTCAAACCCTCCCAAAACGTGATCCTCACCATAAACAGAAGTATAATCATCAAGGGCTTTGGCAATCACCAAGACACGTCCCGCATCAATGAAAAACTCATCAGGAAAAACAAAGTCGATACTCCCACTCAGTCGATAGCCACTAAGTTCAAGAGGAACCGCATCGGTATTCATGAGCTCAATAAACTCTAACTCAAGGCCATCCTCTCGGGACGCCGGATGATACATGATTTCAGTAAAGGCCAGTCCCGTCCGACGACTCGAGGGACCGGGTGTTTCGACATCGTACCGAAAGGCACCAATCAATCCGGCACCTCCATTGCCGTAATCTCGAAATTCCGCCCGGGCAAATCGTTCAGTCGAATGGCTGTTCACCACTAAGCCCAATTGCACCTCGTCTGAAAGAACGACTTCTTGGGTCCCGACGAGTGTCCAATGAGTCCCATCAAAGCTACTAAATCCAGAGAACCGATTCGCCTCCCGCTTTAGACGAAGCCAGGTATTCGGATAATTCACACGATGATTTCCGCTCGATCGCGCAGTGGCATTTGTCGATTCACGGTATTGGAACAGAATCCCACTAATACTCGGCGTTGCAACCACATTGACCTGGGCACTTCCCCCCTCCAAGCCCTCCCGCACCATCAATCCGGCTTTCGTCCAAACGTCGACAAACTCAAGGGAACTCAACCTCACCTGAACATCAAAGTCGCCCGTTCTGGATTCTGAATAAAAATACCCCTCATCGCCACGGGATCCAATTTCCAGCCCGCCACCTGCGACATTAACCCCTTTTTCAACGACTTCATGGCTTCCCACCGTGGTAGGTTCACCCAAATCGCTTCCGGTAAATCCAGCCACTTGCGCTTGGATCCCCCCTAGAGCCACAAACAGCCCAACAGTCAGGAGTATGCCCATCGACCGGGAACCCGAACCGAGACTTTGGCACCCACCGTGCCGTTCTTTCCTTAATGATTCGCTATGCATATTGATTTGACCGAAGAGGTATAGTTTCCGAATGAGACGCCCTCATTAATAATTCAGTTCAAAAAATGTAACCGTTTTGGTTAGCAAACTGTTTCATTTATCTGCCATACCCCCCGAAAAAGATGCAATGAGATCATAAAACAGCTCAAGAGTGGTACCCAAAAGAGGTTCTAAGCCAATGAACCTCACGGACAACGTTTCCTTCCTGCGCTCCGCCAATTCGAGAACTTGCCCCAAGAACGGATCTATCCCTCATGATCTCAATCGACCTACAGCGATTCCGAAATTAGTTCCAAATAACCGAACCAATGCGATCTGAACCAGCTCATCGAAGGAGTTGAACATCAACATCACTCCATTCTCATCGACAAAATAGGATACCAAATCTTCCCGCCGCTGAACCAGCGTTGGAACGCCATCGTAATCGATCACGAATTTGGTTAATCTTCCCTCGAAACCGGATATCTCCCTCACGGCCTTGAGATCCATACCAAGTTATATCGCCAAACACGATCGAAACTGGACAACGACAACCAACCGACAAAAGGGACCATGACAATGACATGTCCAAAATACTTGGTTCTCATACAAAATCGCAAAAGCAAACTAAGAGGGGATGGGCATTTGACATCGCGAGAATTGCTTGCAGGACATATACCAACCTGACTGAACGTTCAATCACTCTGACTGTGTCATCAAGAAATCCGAACCCATAGAAAAAATGCACCTTGTAATCTTCGGAAATTCTGGATCAGGAAAATCCACGCTCGCAAAAGAACTTTCGACTGAGGGCAAGCTCGGATACCTCGATCTCGACACCATCGCTTGGACTGGATCGACTCCACCCCAGAGAGCCTCTCATGATTGGAGCAAGGAACAGATTTCATTGTTCGTCAATCGCCATCAGAACTGGATCATTGAAGGCTGCTATGCCTCACTCATTTCCCTTGCGAGCGAACGTGCAAGCCATCTTGTCTTCCTCAATCCAGGCATCGACGTCTGTCGTCAGAACTGCCTCGCACGCCCATGGGAACCCCACAAGTATCGAACCAAAGAGGAACAAGATCGGAATCTCGCAATGCTGCTTGACTGGGTTGGAGAATACAAACTTCGAACCGATGATTTTTCCTACCAAGAACATCGGCGAGTCTTTGACACCTTCAGTCGAACAAAGATCGAAGCCCGTTCAAACACCGAAGTCAAGACGGTCGCCAACGAGCTCAAGCGATTGTTGCCTGAGAATCAAAGCTCTCAAGCCCAGTGAGATATCCCTAGTTGAACGGATTTCGGACGAACACTCGTAGGTTTTCGTTGCATCGATTCAAGTCAGACTGAGAACTCCGTGTCTGACATCTTCACTGCAGCGCTCTCCTCACACTGCATCCAAACGAGTCCCCATTCCATCCCATTCTCACACTTGGCATATCTCCTGCATTTCACAGCAATTATTGAAACTAAGAATTCATGATTCGATTGATCTAACGCGTAGGAATAGTAAAGAATGTCTAAACGAAGTCACCGAATCAACCGTCTTACAACGAGTCACAAACGAATTAGTATGAATCCATTGTTCACGCTCTCGATCCTCACCATAGTTTTCAGCCAAACAGCTGTATTCGGAGGAGCTTTCAACCTGAGTCTTCCTGACGATTCCGGGACTTCGATCTCATTCAACGGTAATCTCGCTCAGGGCTATGGCGTGGCAGGCTATATGAACGAAGTCGAGGGAAACGCAGATTCTGGACATCTCCTCGAGAACGTTGTCCTCAACGCTCCGATCATACCCGACGGCCCGGGATCCAGAAACCTGACCGCCCACTATTATATTTCAGGCAGGGAAGCGGGTCCCTTTGCCAACGGGGCCTCTGATACCGCGTTTGCCAGTGGACTCACGGCTATGAACACGACCGCCGCCTACGTGAATAACCAGACACTGAATCTTAGCTTACTCACATTTCGATTCGGCCCCAACAACGGGCAACCCCACACTAGTTCATGGAATCTCGGCGCCGATCAATTGAACGTCAATTGGTCTGGAAATCTCGGTTCTTCTGTTGAAGAGAGAATCTACCAGGCCAACCCAGCAGAGGTTTTCTCAGGGCTCTTTTTTGACGGCACCAAAATTGTTGATTTTGGCTACTCGGACATCTACGAAATCCTCGACTACGGCGGCACACAATTAGGGAATGACGATACAATTGTCGCGTATTCAGACCCTGTTTCAGCGTCAAAGGAAGCTGGACTCAATCCTGTCAACGACGGACTAGCAGATGCGATTCTTGCCGATATCGTCGTAGCAGGCGGCAAGATTCAACTCAGATTTGATACAGTCCAATCCATCAGTTCATTCAGCGATGAAAACGGCGCCGGTGACGGACTCTGGGTAAACAATCTCGGCTTCAGTGGCTCCCTTCAAGTGGTACCCGAACCCACCGAATACGCACTTACCATCTCAATCCTGCTGGGAATATTCATCACCGTTCGAAACCATCGTATCCGAACGATTCGTCGAGAATGCACTCAGATACGTTAGAGCAATCCTTACCTACGAGCCCTTCGAAGGAACAAGATCATGAGAACAAATAGGTCGAAGTAATCTCCGAAAATGACCACGTCGCCACACCACCCACACAAGCAATAATCCTCCTGTAAATACCGCGTAAGTGCTCGCCTCAGGAATCGGAGCAAAGGAACTTCCTCCTTCAGTCGGAACAAATTGGATGAGCGGAGACGAATCAACCAGATCCTGCAGCCTCGATTGGGAACTCCCGTTTGGAAAGAACGATAGCTGAATGAAAGATTCTCTCGTTCCATTATTGAGATGTTCAGCACTCAACAAAGTACCTCCAGGATTCGAGATCGACTGCGAATCCCTATTCCACAGGAAAAATGCAGCAGAAGTAGGCGTCGTTGGCAACCTCTCCGGTGGAATCCCTGTATCCCCTCCATTGAGCGTGATCGATTTCCATTCCATCACCTCAAACACATGATTCCCGGTTCCTTGCGTATCTGTAAAGGACCCATCCGTCGTAAAAACTCCCGCAATGGTGGTTCCTCCATCCGTCGTCACAAACTCCCAGCTAAGGATCGCAGCAAATGCATTCGTCGCACTGCATACGTAAAGAAAACTGAAGACGAAAGAACTGACTAGTACCGTAGATTGTCTATGCAATATCATGATCTCTTTGTTTTCCGCCACAAATCGCAGTCAATGACACCCCCATACTCTCGGATGCCATAAAAAGCCCTCGGCGGTAATGCGCTTCGGCAGCCACTTCAATCAAGTGGAGATCATCCCAACGCAATAACGATACCAATCGCTGCATACTTGAGAACGCCAGGCTCTGAGATTAACCCAACACCTCTTCAAGTAACTGACAATAAGCACTTTAGAATTTCAGAAGAAAAGAAGCGCCCAGCTCATTGAGACAAAACGGAACGACGATGAATTGCTAGTAGCGTCATACTAGCGCGCTAGTAGCGTCAACTAATGGTGACAACAACGGCTCCGGCGATCGGATCATTCAGCTACAAGCAGTTCTAGACCGCCCCCTCCAGACAGCCTGTCGACTATGAACCGGAGAACCATCAGACCTTCAAACTACCTTCGCACACGAAACGGGGGCGACGGAGGCCACACGCTCTCATTTTCCCTCCCTACCACGCTTAGCGAGCACCTGGCTCTGACACGACATGATTGGACACGCCCGTACCAATTGGCCCCCTCACTGATGGAAAAACGGCGTAGACGCGATACCTGTAGGTCAGACTAGGATCAAAGTTTTTATCAACGGCACGCGTCACATCCCGCCCCGGCTTTCCGATATGGTTGTAGAAAATCGAATGATCTCGGCCATCCGTCCGTTGAACGACATGGGCATGCTCATTCTCCGCGTTGTCCTGCCACTCCAAATGAACCGAATGACCGTCACGTGCCACAACTCTCAATTCACTTGGAGCGCCTTTTAGCTCCCCGGGCTGGGGTTGTTGATTCTGGTTTCGTGGCGCGGAAGGCAACGGACTCACGGCTCTGGGTCGAGCGCCAGGTTGATCTAACTGGCGTCGGGCCTCACGATAACGCCGGTCCACGAATGCCTTCATCGACGCGATCGTGTCCGCATAATCCCGATCGCTAGGCACGGTGACACGGCCCGGAGGGAAGGGGTCTTTTTCTAGGTCATCCTCGATCATTCGATATAAGGCATCCAATTTCGAATTGAGCTGTTCTGGACGAAAGTAGCTCTCCAAAATCCGATCCGCCTCGCTACGATATCGTTCCAACAGCGTCGAGTCCGAAAGGATTTTCTCGAGCAGAGGTCGCGGAGGCCCCCCAGTGACCGGCCACGCAGCATTCCAGCCATCAATCACGGGAATTCGCCCAAACGCCTTATCCGCAAACCCCACATCTAGATCGGAAGTTAAATAATGCCAGCGACCATCGTCGACACTGCGATAGAGATAGTAGTTATGAGGGTTCCATCCGGTAAGTTGATCAAAGGCCCCGGAAAAAAGCATCACAGCCATCGTTCGAAGAAAGTCGTCAATGGCCATCACGCCCTTCAGCACTTCTAGATCCTGGGAATTCGGAGGGGATGAAACCGCTAAGATGAACGCAACAAGCGCGTCAAACGCGTCCTCCGCTGCATCCGTTTTTGCTTCAAATCCTTTTTGATACAGGGCGACCTCGTTTCCCACGGAAGCAAGATTGCCACCGGGCCCACCCTCCCCCTTGAACAGCGGTCCCATCGGCTTCCCGAACTGTGTCTGTACAAAGGACTCATCCACCCGTTCAACATTCACATAGACCCCTTGGTACTCATCGTTCACGAAAAGCCGGGTAAAATTGCAACGGGACGCAGGGAGGCCTAGATCACGGAGAATCTCAGTGATCAAAGGTTCGCTAAAGAGACTCCCAAACTGGACCGCATTGTCGAGCGCGACCCGACGTAGTCCAAGAAATCGTTGTCCCTTTTCAAACTCGTTGACCTTCACAAGAAAGCTTCGCTTGTGGCGTTGATCGGGAGAGGAAGAACTGTTGCCTTTGAAACGAACACCAACGTTCTCGATGGTATGCCCCCTCCATTCAAAAGTCCCTGGAACATAAACCCGTTCTGGCAATGCGCGCACCATCTGTTCTCGATCTGAGGGTGAGATCGCGATTCGCATTTCTTGAACCACCGAGAGATCATAGAAGGCATCCAATAGCTCTCGATGATCCACGGCCTTCACTGAGGCGTAGGTGTAGAGGAGCATCGCGACCACGATAGCCCGCTCAGTCAGCCCTGGCATTGTCGCTCCGAGCGTTCTTTTCATCGGTAAAACGGGGATCAACTCATCTGTGTACCGCAACGGCACGATTTCAGATCGCGGCAAAATTATTCAAGAAAACGAAACGATCGACAGAGCAATTGTTAAACAAGGCCCATGGATCGGCAATAACGATTATAGGCGGGCGAACAACGAACGTAACTTTTTACCATCGAATTCCATCTGTCCTGAAAAAAGATGGTCACAAAACGTCACCCCCCGCTAAGGATACCCTAGAGATGGACAACATGATCGACGAACGAACACGCAAAGTGACGCGCCTTTGGACCCAGGCCCAGCCTAAGGTATCCGCCTTTGTGACTGCCGTTGTGCGTGATTTCAGTGATCGGGACGACCTCCTGCAGGATATCGCCGTCGCCGTCTTCGAATCCTTCGACACCTACGATCCCGAACGCCCCTTCCTCCAATGGGCCATGGGTGTGGCAAGGAACCAGTTCCGCACCTATCTCCGAAGGCGCCAAAAAGAACAAGCCATTTTCGATTCTGATACCGTAAAGGCCATAGAAGCCGCCTTCGCGCAGCTCCCTAAGAGGGAAGCCATCGAGCTAGATTTCCTCAAGGCCTGCCTAGAAAAGCTTGACGGCAAGGGCCGTCAGCTCTGCGAGATGCGCTATCAGAAAGACCTCAAGCCAGCCGCCATCAGCGAAGCGCTTCAACTCCCCGGCACGGCGGTTCGTAAAGCGCTGCAACGAATTCGAGAACAACTCAGGTCATGCATTGAACTCAAAGCATCGACCGAAAGAATCTAGCGAACGATGAATGAACTCATTGATCGCTATCTCGATCACGACCTGTCAGTGGACGAACAAACCCAATTGGCAATTTGGATTAAAGCGAACCCCGCTAACGCAGAACGATTCGCCCGGGCAGTGATGCTCCATGATCGCCTCCAGAATGAGATGAACCTCGACCTCGTCTCCGCAGACATTTCAAGGGCGGCTTCTCCACAGTCAGAACCGATTCCATTCCCCCAGCGCTCCCCATTCAGCACAAGACGAATAGTACAAATCGCGGCCTCCATCGTCGCCACCTTGGCGATGATCTACGCAATAAGCCGCCCACAGAACCGACTCAGCGACAGGCAGCCGCGTGGGGTTGCGTTCGCGACCCTTGTCCATACCGTGGATGCGCTCTACGAGGATGATGCCCCATTAGAATTAGGCCACCGTTTCGCATCAGAAAACCTTCGACTCGCATCAGGATTCGTTCAACTCCAATTTGACAGCGGAATCGAGGTTACCTTACAAGGGCCCGCAGAATATGAGCTCGTGTCGCCCGAACGGACACGACTCCATAAAGGGATCCTTACGGCCAGTGTTCCTCCAGGGAGAGAAGGCTTTCGAGTCGATACTCCAACCGCAGAGATCACCGACCTCGGAACGGCCTTCGGTTTGGAGCTTGATGCGAGCAAGGCCTCTCTAGTGAGCGTCTTTTCTGGAGAAGTCGCCGTCGGGAAGCCTGGTTCTGCGTCTAGCCAATCACTCAAAGAAGGCGAAGCACTCAGAATTGAAAGCGCTCGAGCGCCCACTACCCTCGCCTTCGATCCTTCAAGGTTCGAAAAGCATTGGCCCGTCTCTTCAGGAATCAAGCGCTCCACCGGTGCGTTTCGCCTAATACCACCATGGCGACGTCTACGATTTGCGAGAAGTGACAATCGAATCTTCGTCAGGCAAGAAGGTTTTGTTGGCGCCCTTCACAAGCCGCTCCAGCTTAATATTTCCGAACCCGGCACATACACCCACAAACGGCAACTAACGCCGAAAACCTTACCGACAGGGCAAAACGTCAAGAGCATCATCCTCCATTATCAACCGCTCGAACCTCGCCCCAGGGAGACCGTCAAACGGCTGATCGGCGAAATCACTTTTGCCCAGCCAATCATTGGACTCGTTACCCAACATGAAGCCCTGATGGCGAGTGCCCGCCGCTTCTCAAACTGGTCGGCTGGTGAATCTCGACGCCGTCGTGAACTCAATCTCAACGGAGGCCCTGCCGGTGATATCATTGAGCTTAGCAGCGATCGCCGCACGCTACGCTTAAATCTGGCTTCGCCTCTATACTCATCAGATCTCATTCGGGTGATCGTCGACGCCAGCTTACCGATACCTCAGCTCGCTTCGAACCAATAAGAATCTAAGATACTAGAACTTTCTCGTCACAAAAAAGGCTTACTCGATAAGGAAGGAATGAAAATGAAGATCACGTGGAACACAGTCATCGCTATTCTCATGACACTCTCGGTTCCAGCGACGAGTCTCTTGGCTAAAACCTCGATCACTCCGGAGCACGAAGCCTACTTTGAACAACACATCCGCCCCGCACTCGTTCAATACTGTTACGACTGTCACTCCGAGGAGACGGGCAAGACCCGTGGAGGACTCCTCCTGGATACCCAGGACGGCATGCTGAGAGGTGGCGACAATGGCAATATCCTATCTGGGACGAACTACCGAGACTCACTATTCTGGGAGGCAATCAATTGGCTCGATCTCGAAATGCCGCCAAAGCAAGCAATGCCGACTGAGGTGATCCAACGTTTTCAGACCTGGCTCGAGATGGGAGCTCCGGACCCTCGCCAGCAAGAGAAGGTGACTGTCCAATCAAGCATTGATATCGAAGCCGGCCGCAATCACTGGGCATTCCAAACACCTATCGCGACGCCGGGAGCCACGATTGATTCGTTCATCGCCGACAAACTAAAATCGGCCTCCCTTAGCCCGGTCGCTCCAGCCGACCCGCCCACCCTTCTCCGTCGCTTGAACTACGATCTTATTGGACTCCTCCCAAGCCCTGACGAGATTACCGCCTTCGCTCAAGCTTGGCAACGCAACCCCCAGAAAGCCCTAACAGAGAAAGTAGACGAACTCTTGGATCGCCCCCAGTACGGAGAGCGCTGGGGACGACACTGGCTGGATGTTGCTCGCTACGCAGAATCGACCGGTAAAGACGTGAACATGACTTACCCCCAAATATGGCGCTATCGAGATTACGTCTTCGACTCATTTAACTCTGATAAGCCCTACAATCGTTTCGTCCAAGAGCAAATCGCAGGGGACCTTCTCAAAGTAGAAACCGATGCCGAGTGGCAGCAGAATCTCATCGCCACAGGCTTTCTGGCTATGGGCACCAAAAGCCTGAACGAATCCAATCCACGACAGCACCGAATGGATGTCGCCGATGAACAAATCGATACCATGAGTCAAGCCATCCTTGGACTCACCGTTTCCTGCGCCCGCTGTCACGACCACAAGAACGACCCCATACCCACGACGGACTACTACGCTCTCGCGGGTATCTTTCTCAGCACCGACACCTTCTTCGGCACGGTCAAATCAGCTCAAAACAAACGCCCCTCCCGTCTTCTCGAACTCCCCATTGTCGATCCCATGATCGCAAAGAACAAATACAGTCCAGCCGACATCGAACAACTGAGGCAACAACGTTCACAGCTCATTCAGACACGCCGGAGCAACCGCAACAACGAGAATGCCTCTCAGCAACAACTCGCGGCAATACGCCGCCGCATTTCTGATATCGAAGCGAAGCTCGCCCAAATTGAAACCGACGGCACACCCATCACTACCGCAATGGGTGTTCAAGATGCCCGACTGACGGGCAACACGACCGTCTTGCTAAGAGGGGACGTCGAGAAGCCGGCTCAAACTGTTTCAAGGGGCTTTCTTCAAGTGCTTCCTGGCGGCGGTTCAGTCAAAATCAACCCCGGCGCAAGCGGCCGCAAAGAACTGGCCGCATGGCTCACATCAGAGCTCAACCCCTTAACGGCGCGGGTGATGGTGAATCGGATCTGGCTCAAACTCTTTGGCGCCGGGCTAGTGACATCACCCAACAACTGGGGAACCACCGGCAAAGCCCCGAGTCACCCTCAACTACTTGATCACCTCGCCTTAGAGTTCATGCAACAAGGGTGGTCTATCAAAAAGACAATCAAGACGATTGTACTCTCCAAAACTTATCAGAGAGACTCACAATTTGATTCGAAGAACTACGAACAAGATCCAGACAACACCCATCTCTGGAGAATGAATCCTCGTCCGATGGATGCCGAAACACTACGGGACAGTATACTCACCCTAGGCAACGGACTCGACCTCAAACGGCCCTACGGATCGCTGGTTGCCGACATCGGAGATTCTCGAGTCGGCCGAGGATTCAACCAAGCACGCCTCCCTTCCAACGTCCGGTATCGTTCTGTCTATCTCCCCATTCTTCGCGATGACCTACCGGCTGCCTTAGGACTGTTTGACTTCGCAGATCCCAACGTTTCGAAACCCAAGCGCGAATCCACCAACGTTCCGACACAAGCACTCTATCTCATGAACAATCCTCAGGTCCTGAGTGAAGCAAGCGCAATGGCTAAGAAGCTAATCAAACAGTTCCCAAGCCGAGAGGCGCAAATAAAACACGCTTTCATGCTCGCCTATAGCAGGCCTCCCGACGCCAGAGATTTAGCGGCCGCCAAGCAATTCTTCGCCCAATACAAACCGGTCACCCCAGACAATAGCAATGGACCAAGGTTTCAGAACGCTCGTCGATCCGGGCGGCGCCCTCAAAATCAATTGCAACGCCAGGCCCCCAATCGAGGAAGACGTCCCGTGGGTGGAGCGATGACAGAACAAGCACCCAACCAAGGCCGCCAGAGAGGCATGCAACCCCGATCAGGAGGTCGACGAGGCAATCGTCGGGGAGACGCGAACGCCAATACGCCAAGAATCCCATTAATGACTCCCGAAGAACAGACCCTTGCCGTTTTCTGCCAAAGCTTGATGGCCAGTGGTGAGTTCCGGCAATTGAATTGATCAACCCAAATTTATCGATATGAAACAGCTCATCAATCGACGCCAAGCACTTCAACAGCTTTCGGGTGGACTCGGTTCCCTCGCCTTCGCGACGATGGCAACGGAACACGCCCTTGCCGCCTCAGGACCGAATCCACTGGCTCCAAAGCGCCCACATTTCAGAGCACGGGCAAAACACGTTATCTTCCTCTCGATGGGAGGCGCCCCCTCGCATGTCGACACCTTTGACTACAAACCGCAGCTCACCGCAGACAGCGGTAAGAAGGGCAAGTACGGGCCGCAATTGCTAGGCTCTCCCTGGGAATTCGGGCAACACGGCAACAGTGGTCTTTGGATCTCTAGCCTTCTCCCTCACATTAGCCAACATGCGGATGAGCTTTGCCTCCTTCGAGGCATGCATTGCGATCAACCCAATCACAGTCAAGCGAGCCTCCAAACCCACACCGGCAACTTCCAGTTCGTTCGCCCCTCAATGGGCGCTTGGTCACTCTACGGGCTGGGCACTGAAAACACAGACCTTCCCGGTTTCATCGTCTTGGGAAACAGTCGAGGCGGCATCAATTTTGGGAGTGCCTTCCTCCCCGCCGTCTACCAGGGCACCAAAGTTGGCACTCCAGGAGGACGCCGTGGTGGTGACGGGAGCGAGGGCACGTTCCCGAATATCAAAAACCCTCTCCTCGATTCTCAAGCCCAACGAGTTCAACTCGATCTCATTCAGCAGCTGAACCAAAACAAGCTTCACAGAGATCAACATCAACCCCAAGTTGAAGGCGTCATTCAATCCTATGAGCTCGCCTTCCGCATGCAGCGAACGATGCCTCAATTGCTCGACCTTGCCCAAGAATCCGAGGCAACCAAGAGTCTCTATGGGATTGGAGAAAGCGCCACGACGGATTTTGGAACCCAATGCCTGATGGCCCGACGAATGGTCGAATCCGGCGTTCGTTTTATCGAACTGAGCAGCGGCAACTGGGATCACCATCGCAACCTTCGAGAAGGCATGGAGACCAAGTGCCATGAAATAGACAAACCCATTGCCGGCCTCCTCACCGATCTCAAACGACGTGATCTCCTGAAAGATACCCTAATCATCTGGGCCGGTGAATTCGGCCGCACACCACACGCCCAAGGCGGCGACGGACGCGACCACAACAACAAAGGATACACCACCTGGATGGCCGGCGGGGGTGTCAAAGGCGGATTCAGCTATGGCGCCACCGATGAGCACGGCTACGAAGCCGTCGAAGGCCGCATGCACATCCACGATTGGCACGCGACGATTCTCCACCTCTTAGGACTCGACCACGAACGCCTCACCTACCGATACGCCGGCCGCAACTTCCGCCTCACTGATGTACACGGTAGCGTCGCCAAGGAAATCTTCTCATAAGTAGCAAGCGGCACGCCCCCAATAAGCATCGAACCCACGAACAAATGTTTTCATAGGGCGATCAATCTGCCGGTGAGGATAAGCCCGGTAGATTATCGATACTCCGCATATTTTTTTCACGCTGGTAGGCAACAATCCCCTCCTCGCCCTTCTTCTCCGTCCATTTATCGAGCACATCACGGTCTTCTTTGTATTCAAAGAGAGGCAAAGAGTAGCCACAAGAATCTGATATCCTCGAAACAGCGATACGAATATAGCTCCGTGTTCCTGTCCTCAGAGGAAAACGGCTTCCGACCTCGTCAAAATCTGGGTGGCCAGACTCGAGAACTTCACCTGTTCCATGTAAGCGCACAATCTTCGGAGAACCCTCAAAAGCGAAAAACATGATCACAACACGTCCGTTCTCCCTAAGATGGGAAACCGTTTCAATGCCACTCCCCGTTAGATCTTGGTAGGCTACAAGTTTGGGCCCTAGGACACGAAACGTGTCTTGCCCCTTAGGAGAGCAATTGATCAGACCTTCACGTGCTAGTGGTGAGGTAGCGACGAAAAACATCTTCTGCAGCTCTAACCAATTCTTAAGATCGTCTTCAATTCGTTCGAATATCTTTCCCATAATAAAAAGCTCTCACATCTCGGTAAACCGCAGCCCCTGCCTGCCAACAACGAGATAATTTTAAATTCAAATCACCAAACTAACTACGAACCCTCGACAGTGTCCAACCGCAATCGGAACCATCGCCGTTGTCTCAAGGGCAGATGCATCCAGGCTCCCCGAAACACCAACTCAGGAGTCTTGAATGCTTAATAGCCTGGTCAGAATCGCCCTCGATTTGATTGATGAGGATCAAACGATGAAGGCCCCTGGTCCATTCCATTGACCGCCTCTCCAAATCCATCCACCAGATTGCTCACGGAAGATCCCATACTCGATCGAGTTGCTTCTGCAACTTGGTGACGAGACGAATTGGCACGATTGTGACACAATCCCTATTTCCCTTACCTGATCGAACCACAATTTGTTTTGGCCAAAATCGATGTCTTTCACCCTCAAGCAGACACACTCCATCAAGCGAAAACCAGCTCCGTAGAGCAGTTCTGCCATCAGTTCGGAAGTACCGTTCCAATTCTCCAAGAGCGAGGCAATTTCTTGCCGAGTAAGCACGGTTGGGACATGTCGTCTTTGTCCGACTAGAGCAGGCACGATCTCACGGGCAAGGGAAAGGCACAAGAGCTCCGATAAAGGAAAACGACCGCGTTCAAAGCTCACCGCTGGATTGAGGCGAATCCACTTTCGCACATAGCTAAACTCGACAGGAACGACTCAATATCCGACACTTTAGATCCCTTGGATGAATTCGAAACTCAAAGTCAAATACCAGACGATCCAGCGGCAGTAGGTGCGTTCCGTTTGAAGGACATAGTCATCATACCGAAGCGCGTCACGAACCTGATCCATCAAGGGGGACCTACGGTTGAAGCGAAATTTCGGCTCGTTTTCCATTCTCACTCCTTAAATATCACAATACCTGGAAGAGATGCCAAGGGCAGTATTTAGGAGTTTATGTTTCCATGTTTACGGCCCCAATATCACAATACACGGAAAATATTCTGTATATACGGTCCAATATCATGGAAAGATTTCCGCGTACTAACACTGTTATACCATTCTTGAGTGAAGATTGAGCTGGCACTAGTGCTCGCCGGATTCGTTTGGTGGGCTTGGTTCGAGTGGATGAGGGGTTGGGAAACCTATAGGACACGAAGCACACAGCATTTGACTCTAGCGGGGCTTGTAGGATTTGTCGTTATGATACTTGGCATATTCTCGTTCTTTGTTGGGAAACTGTTTGAGTAAACGCTTTGAATCGAGAGTATAACATTACGTGGAGCCAACCCGCTGACGCCGGCGGCTCACTTTATCGGTAGCCCCCTAAGAACATGCCTTCTCACATACTGTATGCCTACGTTGAAGGATCTGACCTCATGGACATTGCTGACAAACTAATTGCGCGCTTCTCTGCGTTCATTGAATCCCGTCATTGGACTGCTGGAGATGCTTGGCCGGTCAATCAGCGCCACCGTGACAGTGAGGCGCTTGGTGCAGGGGACCATCCAGATTGGGATCTGGGCCTGAATCTATGTCTGCCATCTCCCGGCTCAGAGCCGGTTGGATGGTATTCGGATATCATCGCAATAGCCCAATTTCTGGGTATCTTACATCGTGACTTTGGAAGAGACTTCATTATCGGCATCGGTGACGAGGACAGTACAGTTACCACGGATTTGTTCTCAGTAGAATGTGCCGAGCCGAACTTGAACGAACTTCGAAGTGTTATCGGCATTGGAGATGTGGAATAGGCTACCAGTGCGCTGGAGGCAACGCGGCTACGCCGCGCGCCTCAGCGGATCATTGGCCAGAAAATTCACAATGATCGAAAGCGAACGAGGAGCAGGTCTCATCGACTTCATGCAAGGGAAAGCTTCCGGAAAGAATGTTCTCCTGCTGTTTGTCTTAACGATGGCCGTTTACCTGCTGATGCTCTCAGTCACCATCCCTCGTGTTCAGAGCTACGCCCCAGAAACGGCGCTGTTTGATTTGTCGCCTGCGGGATACACTCATTCACAAGCGCTGACCCTGCTGGAATCCCTCGGTCGTGCAGGCAGGGATACCTATCTCTTCCCCCAGTTAGCACTCGACTTTGTTTACCCGGGTTTGTTTGCGACCTGCTTTTCGCTGATGTTGATCTGGCTATATTCAAAACGAATTCGGCCCGATTCGAAGTGGTTGTATTTGGCTGTGATTCCAGTGCTCGGCGGCCTTTTCGACTATATCGAAAATATATTGATTATTCGTATGATCACGATTTTTCCTGATGTAACCGAAGGATTGGTTTCTGCAGCCAGTAGCGCCACCTTGCTGAAGAGTGCCTTCTCCACGGTGTCCTTTCTATCACTGATCGCAGGATTCGCCTTGCTCCTAATGAAAGGCCCAGTGGCATGCTCCGAGGGAGAAACCTGCGCCGGGAACAACGGCCAACAAGCCAGTGGAGGTAACGCCTGACGGCGCTCCTCACTTCATCGGTAGCTGGCTATGTTTGGTAATTGCAAATGTGAATCGCGTCATGAGAGGAGAAAAAACCAAAGGGTCAGCTCGTGATTCGTGAACCGAAAAGATCTCGAAGTTTACCATCGCTCGTCCAACTCTAGTAAAGCGCACGAATTACGCACTGGCGCTATTGGACTTCATCTTACTCATTGATACGATACCTCTGAAGCGGAGAAGCGTCCGGAAGTTTAAGACTAGGAAAACTTGGCGCTGCCGGAAGAATTCGATATTCGAGCCACTGGTAATCGATCACCCCTGACCTTCGACTCCCTGTAGGTGCCCCGAGATTAAACCCAGTCAAATCGTTACGAACATATTGAAGCGGCATTCCTGTTAACGGTTCGATCGGTAGCCCGGCAGAAAACAGTTCTGAATCCGCACCGATTGCCACCGGATATTCACCCTTACGGAGGTAGTGGCGTTCGAGAGCAATCGCGGTACGACACCGCACAATTCTTGATTGAAGCCAAGTCCCCGCGTTCCACATTTGGCCTACCTCAAAAAAAAGAGACTCGACTTCAGTGGAGTCCGTTGGACTCTTAAAAGCGATGGCACCACCACCACTCGCTCTCTTGCTCTTTTCTTCTAGTGCCGCCCTCACCGCTTCCACTACGTCGTCATAGGCGACGAATGTCTTACTCCAAGAGCGGATCGCAATAGAACGTTTCGCTGCACCAAGAAAAAAGCTCTGCAGTTTCTCGCCGAGGCTCATGGAAGGACTAGATTCCCTGTCATGACTTAGCCATTTCATAAAAACGAAATGGTTAAATCGCCGCTCCGCCATCAAGATGGCTTCCAAGTCACCAGGGAATTCCCAGGCAGCAATCGTTTCATCGATCACAGCCCATTGCTCCGCTGTCAGCACATGATACTGCTGGACAACTTCGATACTGGAGAGGAACATATTCGCCTTTGCCACCTTCAATAGGTATCCCGCCATCAGACCAGAGTCCCCAATCATACTCCATTTCATACTGTTTTTTAAATATCGGAAAGCCTCATCCCCACTTCCTACAAGCGCCCAAGCCGGTCCTCGAAGGCTCATCGCATGCCCCACCTCCTTCTGCCAAATGTTAAACGGAACAATCATATCAATGAGACTGACGTACTGAAACGGATACTGATCGACCGGGCGACCCAGGGCCGCTTCCAGACTAGCCGTCTCCAGTGAACTTGATTCGAAGTAATCACATAGTAAGCGACCACATTTCTCCCACGACTGAGGCACCCGTTCATCGTCCCCGACTGGTTCATGCCTTTCCATAACGATAGCCGCGCTCAAGAGAAGCTCTTTTGAGTTTCCGATAAACTGGCTCTTATCCATTCCTTCAATCAAGAAGACGAGATCTGAGGGGAATTCGTGTTTCATGCGAGGAACATAGAGCGGTCCATAGCGTTCCATGAGTTCCTCCTGAATTTTGTCACCATGCCGACCTCCTCGATCAGCCATTGATGCCAAATTCGACACAGGCATCATGAATGGGTGCGCCCAAACATTGGACTCATTCAAGACCGGCTGTGGAGAGTCGACGGAACCTAGAGCGAGCTGGGCCGGGAAGTCATACAACGATTCCGTTTCCCTTAAATGAGCCACTTCAATCGATTCAGAAATAGCGCCTCCAAATGGCAGCACCATGAGCGAAAGCAGATAACACCCCAAAGCCACCGTCGCGGCCTTCGGGCCTCGGCGGAGCAAGAACGGGACCAGGAATGGATTGGTCAATGGAAAGATGATCCCGAATCTGAACCACCGCCTTGCCTGTGCTCTGTATGCCAATCGTATTGATACAACATAGCCAATGGCCATAAGCACAAGAGACACAAGCAAGGTTAGAAATAAGACAAAAGGAAGCAATCCCACCACCTCCTGAACATCATTGATATGCCAGTTTGAATTATTCATCACCACTAACCGTCAGCCACCCCGTAGGACGAAACAACTACAATGAATCCCTCAAAAAATAGATGAATTGCATGGGGCGCAATTTGGGTCATCGCTAACTATCCTGGATATCATCAACGTACGCCGCACTCATCTACTGGAATTGCATAGGCCTTAGTCCCTACCTCCGAGGCCCCCAGACGCGCCCAAGTCGATTCGCTGGGTTCAAATCGTTTGACTTTCGATAGGCATAAACGTATGCCCTATAACCTCTTTGTAAATGTGTCTGATTACGCAAACAAATATTATGAATCAACCAGCCGTTGACCAATATGTAGACAATCTCAAATCGTGCCCCCCTTCGACTGACGTCGAAAACGACAATCAAGAACTAATGGCGATCATCAATCGCCAGTTGCCGTTGATTATTGCGGCCGTCAAAGAATGTGATTCGACGCAGCGATCACTGAAATGGGAATCGATCGTCACTGAATGGACGGACGATGTTCAGTATGTTTGCCAAAGCGATACGCTTGAACCATTCGGGGGGACGGCGACAGGACGTAATGACGTCCGTAAGAAAATCGAGCAAAATTTTCTAGCTCTCGAAGATCAGAGGCCGGAAGTCTTAAAGGCCCCAGAGATCGGTTCCAATTCGGTAACCCTTCATATTCGAGAAGAAGGAGTTCTCCGGGCAACTCAGGAACGGTATGTGATCACCGGTTCTCAGAGCTTCGAATTTAAAGAGAATCGAATCAGTCGAATGGAACTGTTGATCCAAAGTCACGAGACGATCAATTAGATATCCCTAGTCTTCTCCGTGATGAACTTAACTAGCCCAGGCATCACATTATTCATCACTACGGGCTGCTTGCTCATACCCACCCTTGGACTTTTGGGAGATGAAATTGGACCGGATCCGAACGAGAAGGATGGGTTAGTGCCTCTTGCTCAGATTACTCTTTTCGGCCAGAAACAGAGTGGTCCGGCCTCTCAAATTTCTGTGATCGATCGCAAGACAATCGATCAGGCTCGTGTCTTTGACATCAATGATATCGATTTCTTAACACCATCCCTGACTCACATCGATCCGGGAAATCCAATTGAGTCGTTCCCTATCATCCGTGGTATTGGCAGTCTTTACAATGCGGGTGAATTTAGTGTCGGACTTTTCACTGATGGAATCTATCATGGAGCCGATCATTACTTCAGTCAGGATCAATTGGATCTTGAACGAATTGAAGTTTTGAAAGGGCCACAAACCACGCTCTACGGAAAGAGCACCGTTGGCGGTGCGGTGAGCATCCACACCAAAGAACCAATGATGGATTCTGAGTTTAGCGCTAACTCTTGGTTCGGTGAGCGAGGTTATTTCCAGCAACAAGCGGTAGCGAATCTCCCCGATCCAAACGAGCGATTTGCCCTCAGGGTCGCTTATCAACACAAAGAGTTCGACGGATTCTACCAGAATCCCACGACGAAGAGCACTCGCGATAGCGAGAGGCTTGAGCACGTCCGGATCAAGGGTTTATACAAGGTCAATGATCGATTGACCCTCAATGCAATGCTTGCGTATCGATCTCTCGATGCCGACTCCTACGTCTATCATCAAGTTGCCGATGATACGGACTATCGAGGCAGTCCCTATGCCGTCAATTTCCCCCCGAGGGCAGCCATTGATGTATTAAAACTGTCGTTGAAGGCGACTTTAGAATTGAACGACCAGTGGCATCTCCACTCAAATTTTGGGACTTCACTGGTCGAACAGCGCGACAATATTGATGTTGATTATAGCCCGACTGTGGCAACGCCTCTCTCGCCTACTGCCGACATTCGCGCCCTTCGGGCGAATGATCGGAATGACTTCTCGCAGGAATTTCGCATTACGTCGCCTCGAGAGGAAGCGGTGAAAGGTCAGGCAGGCTTGTTTTTCTTCGGACTCCAAGATGATCTGGATCAAAGTGTCTTCTTTGAATCGCCAGTGAGCATCACTCAGCCAGCACCGATGTTGTCTGACCGCAATTCGTATACCCTATCAGGCTATGGCCAGGTTGAATGGGACGTGACACCTCGAATCACTATCAGCACCGCTCTCCGCTATGATCGCGAATCACGAGAATTATTGGATCGCGGACTTGGCCTAAACAAGCGTCGGCACTTTGATTTCCTATCCCCGACGCTAACGCTTTCATGGGCTCCACATGAGAAAAATCTATTCTACGGGAGGTTTGCCTTCGGATCCCGAGCCGGTGGTCTCAATATCGGAGCGTTTCCCGAATTCAATCAGGAAGAAACGATAAGCTATGAAATAGGGTGGAAACGGAGTTTCCTCAATGGACGATTGAGCGTCACAGGTGCATTGTTCTGGACTGATATCCAAGATCGCCAGAGCTTCGCGTTGGACATTCCCACCTTTACGGAATTCGTTTCCAATCAAGGCGATGCTCGTGTTCTCGGGGCTGAACTTGAATCGTTCATTGACGTGACTGAACGTCTTCGCCTTGGAGTGAGTGGGATGCTCATGGATGCAACGTATCGCGACTACACAGCAGTGACACTCGGTCCGATTGGTGGAGGCAGTTTCGAACTGGATGGCAATCGGCTGCCATATGTTCCGAAGTATGAATTACTTACTACCGTTCTATTTCACTATCCGGTTTATCGAAACACCGAGCTCTTTGTTCGTACAGACTATCGATTTACGGGTGGGCGGTATTGGCATGAGTTCAACACCGATCAGCAGGAAGCCTATGGTGTAGCGAATTTTCGAGCGGGCCTGAGAGGAGAGAGCTGGGAGCTCATGGGATTTGTTGAGAATGCCTTCGACACGTCCTACTTCACGAACTATGTCCCGAGTTTTCGATTTCCCTTTTCCGGCTCCGCTCTGGCGGTCAATGGCACCCCTCGGTTCTATGGCCTCAAATTCGCTTTTCGATTCTAGCTCCAAAAGCCACAGAACCCTGTCTCAGCTTTCTAACTAAGACTCTCAAAGCGGACGCCATTTGCTTCACGACTTCAAAGAGCTCGAAGATTTGTTCTGGAATACAGTCATTTCATTAGTCTAACTCTGTTGAGATCGGGGGCGATTCCAAACGCGTTCCAGTAATCATGCCGACAACAAGACCAGCTCCCACTTACCATCCATTCCCATCAACCTGTCTCTTATACACATCT
>CAJXVR010000101.1 GCA_913061285.1 uncultured Verrucomicrobiota bacterium
GTAGAGAGGTCTCGTGGGCTCGGAGATGTGTATAAGAGACAGGTAGTGGCGATCTCCTCCATCGGAACAGAAGACGAGGCCTGCGGCCCCAGACTCGTCCTTTAGTTTGACGGACACTTCGATTTCATAAGGAAGCTTGATTTTCTCCTGAGTCCGGAGGCAGAGCGCGCGTCCCCCAAATCCTGACCCAACCCCACTGACCTTAATTCGGCCGGTGACCTGACTCCATTGAGCCCCCATTGAAGCTTGCCAAAGATCCGGGTTGAGTGCTCCGATTCGAAGCCAACGTTGAATGGGGACGGAATTTGGTTTGGCAAGGAGTGCTTTGAGTTTAGAGACTGGCGTTGCGAATCCTAAGTTCTCGGTGACTGTGGATTTCAAGTTTAGGAGACCGTGGACGCGGCCTTCCAGATCCAAGAGCGGACCACCGCTGTTACCTGGCTCGATGGGGATCGCGAGCTGGATCATGTCCGTATGCTCAAACTCTCGGATACCGGACACCACCCCGGTGACGATACTCTGCTCGAGGCCCATGGGGTTTCCAAGGGCGACGACCGGTTGCCCATTCTTGAGCTTCTCTGAATCGCCAAGCATCAAGGGCGCAAGTCCCGTGGCATCGATCTTGATCACCGCCAAATCTAACTTCCGGTCCCAGGCATGGATGGCTTCCACTGCGTAACTCTTTCCTGAAGGAAAGCGAACATTGACTGGTCGCGCTTCTCCGATGACGTGAAGGCTGGTTGCGATGAGCCCATTGGCATCGATAACAAAACCGGTCCCCATCCCATTGTGATCACCATTGCGGTCATTGTGGGTCAGGGTAATCACGGAATGCTTCGTCCGCTGTGCCAGTTCCTCTGGGGTGAAACTGGCGGCATGGGTTTGACGTTCTCGCGTGAGGCCCCCAACGAGTAACAGCACGAGCAGCTGCCATGAAATGCAAGCGAGGCGGGTTTGGGTGAGTTCCCGATGGACGGACATTCTCGGCATACCGTGTCTAGCCTGTCGTGGATGAGGGGAATTGACAAGGCAAGTTAATCGCCTCGTTGACACGTTTGAGATACTCGGACCGCGGGATTTCGATGGCGCCGAGCTGGCTGGTGACAGGCGTGAGCATTTGGATGTCAAAGAGTCCGAATCCTGCCTCTCTCAGGGCACCATGAAGACGGTGGAGAACGATCTTTGAAGCGTCGGTCTCACGGTGAAACATTGATTCTCCGGCAAATAGTCCGCCGACAACGACGCCATAGAGACCGCCGACCAAGCGATTTCCTTGCCAGGCTTCAACGGAATGGGCATGGCCCAACTTGTGAAGTCTGACGTAGGCTTCGATGAAGCGGTCGCTAATCCATGTGCCCTCATCTCGGCCGCTCGCACATTCCTTGATTACCGCTGGGAAGTCCTTGTTAAAGGTGATCGAGTATGGGGCCTGTCTGAGGCGGCGTTTTAAACTGCGTGAGAGGTGGAATGCGTCCAATTCGAATATTGCCCGAGGGTTGGGGGACCACCATGAGAGTGGATCGATACTCCAGGGGAAAATTCCCGCGGAGTAGGCAGCGAGCAAGCGTTCCGGGCGTAGATCTCCACCAATAGCGATGAGACCATCCGGGTCGTCGCTCTGGTCCGGATCGGGGAACGGAGACCTATGATCAATGACTGTAGGCATGGGAGCCTTTCCTAGTGGTTGCGAAGCAGGAACGACTGGAGAAGTCCGGCAAGTTCCATCGTCCAAAGCGGTTCGACGGTCTCGGGGGTTAAGGGGAGAGCCTGAATTTCCTCGGGACTGGGGCATTTGAGTTGTTGCCAGCTACCGACTCTGAGGTCGTTTAGAATTTGAAGGAACCAATCGAGATCCTCGTTCGGTACGTTTAACAACCATTCAGAATCCTTGGGAGTGAAAATCTTATCAGATGCCAACCATTCACTGAGTTTCGTCTTACTCTGATCCGTGTGTTCCTTAATGCTTGAACGCAAGAGCTCGGTGTCCTCTTCAAGCTCATCATGATCGTCAGATCGGGTTAGCTCTCTATTTTCGTTGGTTACCAGTGGGTATTTGGAAAGGGTTGCCTTGAGAAAGGTGGTTTCCGTTTCATTGATGGCGATGACCGTGGCGGTGTCTGACCGCTCAAGAAATCTCATTCGCCCCGCTCCATGGTGGCTTGAAGGTTGTAGGATTGCAGTTGATGAACGAAATGTTCAGCTTTTTCGAGTGTTTCCCTTACTAAGAGACTGCGCCCGTTATTGTGGACCTCCATCATGTGATGTTCGGCTCGTTCTTTGGTCCAGCCAAAGACACGTTGAAACACATGGGTGACGTAGTCCATCAGGTTGATTGGATCATCCCAACAAATGACAGCATAGCCTGAATCGTGCTCGGATTGAGGTTTAGCCTGAGTTATTGGGAGAACCAGCGGTTCCTCTGTAGTCGGCATGGCCCGAGACTAGTGGAAGCCTGCCTATTATTCAACCCGTGGGGGCAGGGGCGGGTGAGATTAATCATCCATGCCCCGGCTTTTTTGCCGCGGGAAGGAATTAGGCAAAAAGGGGGTGTTCTTGGATTCCGTTGATTTTATCCTTAACGGCTACCTGATGATTGCGTTAACGTCTGCGGCTCGCGGGACTTGTTCATGAAGAAGCCTTCACTTTTAGTCATATTCTTAACTGTTTTCATCGATCTGATCGGTTTTGGGATCGTTTTGCCATTATTGCCGCGCTATGCGGATCAATTTGGGGCGCCTGGATGGGGAATCGGGCTGATTATCAGTTCTTATTCCATCATGCAGTTCTTTTTTGCCCCATGGTGGGGGAAACTGTCTGACAAGATTGGGCGGCGTCCGGTCATTCTCGTGAGCACGGCGGGCTCTTCTCTCTCCTATGTCTTGTTTGCCGTTGCTTCTGGTTATGAAGGCAGCGCAGGGCTATGGATGCTTTTGGTCTCACGCGTCTTTGCCGGTATTGGTGGAGCGAATCTGTCCGTCGCGTCGGCCTATATTGCCGATGTGACGACCACTGAGAATCGATCCAAGGGGATGGGCTTGATCGGGATGGCATTTGGGTTTGGGTTCATTCTCGGTCCAGCGATCGGTGCCTTTAGCGCCAAACTTTTTGGTCTTGCGGGTCCGGGGTGGGTTGCGGCGGCAATTTGCGGAACCAACTTTATTCTTGCCTGCGCGATTCTTGTGGAGAGTCGGAAGCCTGCCAGTGAACCTGCGCCTGATCGTCCGAAGCTAGAGCAATGGAAACACACGCTGAGCCAACCCAAACTGGGCTTTCTCATCGGAATCTTTTTTCTCGCCACCTTCTGTTTTGCCTGTTTCGAGAGCACCCTCCCACTACTTTTGGATCGAACCTTTAGCTATGATGAAACGCAGTTGGGTTACTTATTTGCCTACTGTGGATTTATTGCGGCGATGGTTCAGGGGGGGCTTGTTGGCCGGCTCGTAAAACGCTTTGGAGAGCCCATGTTGATTTGTTTGAGTCTGATTGGAGTCTCCCTCAGCCTGGCCTTACTGCCTTTTATGGGATCTTTAGGAATCATGCTGGGGGCGCTTGGTTTGTTTGCAATTTTCTCTGGAATCAATCGGGCTCCAACCATGGGGATGATCTCATTGAATGCTCCCGGAAACGAGCAAGGCAGTACGCTCGGGGTTGCGCAGAGCGCAGGGACTCTGGCTCGGATATTCGGGCCCATCTTTGCGACCACACTTTACACGGTGAAACCTGCTCTTCCCTATTTAATCTGTGCGGTCGTTGCTCTTATCGCATCAGGCCTGGCCTATCATTTTTTGGTAGGGCGCGAGCGGCAGACTGCCAAGTAGCGGCGTTGGGGACGGTGCCACAGGCGTTGGCCACAGATTGAGAATTGCTATGTCAAAATCGAGCGATATTCGGCCCCGAAGTGCCTCATTATATTTCCTTCCTGTCGAAACGCGGGTGCCTCTGAAATTTGGGACGGAAGTGACGACCCATGTGACGGTTGCCCGAGTGCAGGTGGCGGTTGAGACACGGGATGGTCGACAAGCCGTCGGCTGGGGGGAAACGCCGCTTAGCGTTCAATGGGTTTGGCCTAAGGAAGGGGATTTCGAAGGCCGGCATCAAGCGCTGAAGGATTTCTGTCAAGGCCTTGTGAGGGCATGGACTCGTTTCGATCATCTGGGCGATGCGCTCGACCTGGGGATTTCGTTTCAAGAAGCGATTCTGGTTCAAGAGTTTGAGAAATTCAATTCCGCGAGGGGGCCGGCAGATCAAATGCCGTGGCTCGCTGCGCTCGTCTGTTGTTCGCTCTTTGATATCGCGATTCACGATGCTTTCGGCCGGGCTGCAAATCGGCCCACCTACGAACTCTACACCAAGGCGTATCTCAATCGACCACTCAGCGACTATTTCGATGAGCGAGATCAAAGCCGATTCGAGGCACAGTATCCGAGTGATTATTTCGTCCCTAAGCCCCCTAAGACGCTCCCCGCGTGGCATTTGGTTGGAGGTCTTGATCCACTTGATGAAAGTGAGCTTAGTGGGAGCGAGCCAAACGATGACTACCCAGTGATGTTGGGAGACTGGATTGAGCGGGACGGACTCGATTGCCTCAAGATCAAACTCCGTGGGAACGATGCCGTTTGGGATATGGCTCGGCTAGTGAAAATCGGAAAGATTGCGATTGAAAAATCCGTGAATTGGTTAACGGCCGATTTTAACTGCACGGTAACGGCTCCAGCGTATGTGAATGAGATTCTTGATCGTCTGCGGGACGAAGAACCTCGCATCTATGGCATGTTGCTCTATGTCGAGCAGCCGTTTCCTTATGACCTAGAAGCGAACCCTATCAATGTGCATAGTGTCTCATCTCGAAAGCCACTATTTCTCGATGAAAGTGCGCATGATTGGCGTTTGGTCAAGCTGGGGCGTCAGCTAGGCTGGACTGGAGTAGCACTCAAAACCTGCAAGACCCAATCAGGGGCCTTGCTCAGTGCCTGTTGGGCTAAGGCGCAGGGCATGACTCTCATGGTTCAAGACCTAACGAACCCGATGCTTGCCCAAGTGCCTCATCTCTTGCTTGCGGCTAATGTCGGGACCATTATGGGGGTGGAGACCAACGCGATGCAGTTTTATCCCGACGCTTCGATACCTGAAGAGGCAGTGCATCCAGGCCTCTACCGGCGTCGCGGCGGCGTCGTGGATCTTTCGACGATTTCGGGCTCTGGATTCGGCTACCGCGAAGACGAGATGCAACGAGTGCTCCCGGAACCCGTGCTTGGCGACTCGAACTAACGAATCCCTTGATCGAATGATCAAGTCTGGTTAGAACCCCGGGGATGAATTGTCCGAAATGTGAGTCAGGCACGCTTGAGAAGAGAGTTGTGAGGGGCATTGAGGTGGACCAATGCGGAGGGTGCCAGGGCGTCTGGTTTGACGACGATGAGCTATCGAAGCTGATCAATGACCAAGGGGCTTCTGGACGGGCGTTGAAAGGGGGCGATTCAGGGCTGAATCGTAAACCTGGAAAATGCCCTCTAGACGAGACGCCTTTGATTCGGGTTCATAGCAAGCGAAATCGTTCCGTTGTGATTGATCATTGCTCGACGTGCAAGGGTGTGTGGCTTGACGGAGGTGAGTTTCAGAGACTGACGTCTTAGACCGGTCTCGTGTGATCGTTCCCCGATGCCACATCGTGGCTCAAGACATAATTCTTAATTAATGAAAGCGATTCGTTTAGATGCTCCGG
This sequence comes from uncultured Verrucomicrobiota bacterium, assembly GCA_913061285.1. Lineage (GTDB taxonomy): Bacteria > Verrucomicrobiota > Verrucomicrobiia > Limisphaerales > AAA164-E04 > UBA2970. The sequence continues at coordinate 5,723 of CAJXVR010000101.1, forward strand.
AGACCTTTTCAATGGCCACCATTGATGAACCAGGCCCGGTGGGTAAGGATGATGCGCTAGTCAGGGTGCATCGCGTTGGTGTTTGCGGAACCGATATCTCGGGTTATTTGGGCAAGATGCCCTTTTTCAATTATCCGGTAATTCCGGGACACGAGTTGGGTGTGGAGGTGCTTCAGGTAGGAGACGCGGTTCAAGGCGTCGCTGTGGGAGACCGCTGTTCCGTTGAACCCTATATGAATAATCCCAAGAGCTTTGCGAGTCTTCGTGGTCGAACGAATTGCTGTGAAGAACTTGAGGTGCTAGGCGTTCATACCGATGGCGGTTTGCGCCCCGCTTTTGTTGTGCCGGGCCGGAAGTTGCACAAGGCAACGAGGATGAACTTTGACCAGCTAGCGCTGGTGGAGACATTGGCGATTGGTTGTCATGCGGTGGACCGAGCGTCATGCGCTGAGGGAGAGCATGTCCTGATTATTGGAGCGGGGCCCATTGGGCTTTCAGTGATTGAATTTGCTCGGGTTGCTAAGGCAAACATTACGGTGCTTGATCTTAACGAAAAACGACTACAGTTCTGTAAAGAGACCTTGGGCGTGGATCATGTGGTGTTAGGGCAGGGTGATGGAAGTGAATTGGCTAAGTTTAAAGAAATTACTGACGGCAATCTCTTTACCGCGGTGTTCGATGCGACTGGTAGCAACCAGTCAATGTCGAATGCAAGCCACTACGTTGGCCATACTGGGCGTTTGGTGTTCGTTGGTATTACGACGAAAGAAATCTCTTTCAGTCACCCTATGATTCACCGTCGTGAGATGACCCTTATGTCATCACGAAATGCCCTACCGAGTGATTTTACTCGAATCATCAACCTGATTGAGGAGGGTGTTATCGACACCGATCCGTGGATTACTCATCGGTCGACCTTCGATGACTTGATTAGCGATTTTCCAGCCTACACGCGTCCTGAAACGGGCGTGATCAAAGCAATGGTTGAAGTGCACTGAGCGGCAGTTGTCGCTTGTTGTGGAAGATGCCCAAGGGAGCAAAGAAAGAATATGCCAGAGAAATCATTGAACGTTCTCCTGATTGTCGGGAACCGAGCCAACGAATCGACGACGCGAACGGTCGTCGAATGCGCCGCGGGATTGCTTGAGAAGCAGGATTGTGTCGTTGATATCTTTGATTGTGCGACGGAGGATTTGCCGCTCTTTGATGTTGCCACAGCTTATGAGAAACAAGGGTTTGCTGCGCTGAAAGATCGAGTGAAGCGAGCTGATGTGTTTGTCCTGGGAACACCGGATTACCATGGCAGCATGAGTAGCGCGACAAAGAATTTTCTCGATCATTTCTGGAAGGAATATGCGGGGAAACTCTTTGTCTCGATTGTGGGGTCCTATGAGAAGGGGCTAACGGTCCACGATCAGATTCGCACGGTTGCGCGTCAATGCTATGCGTGGAGTTTGCCTTACGGTGTCTCGTTTCATGAGCATTCCGATTTTACCGAAGGCCGTCTGCCTGCGGAATCGTTGGAAAAGCGTTTGAAGATGATGGCCGCCGATGTTGCCAAATATGGCAGCTTGTTGGCCGCTCAAAGAAATGCCGATGCGACTTCTGAAGATGATGGGTTCATGGCCCATTACCGCTCGTAGATTTCTTGACTAGGCGTGGCGCGACACCGATCGGTGTCTTGCCGCGTTATTGAGTGGTTTCATAGAGACCAGATGAATTTCTCATCCTGCAGAGTTCGCAAGACGAGAATGAAGGATTTATAGTGATTTTAATATGGAAGAGTTAACCCAGCTAGATGAGCTGTTGAGCTGCCGAAATGATGGGGTGGGCCGCGACGTGACGCCCTGCAGCATTGTGATTTTTGGAGCGAGCGGGGATCTGACCTCTCGGAAGCTAATTCCGGCCCTGTATCATTTGTTCTGTGGCGGTCAGCTTCCAAACCCAGTGAGAATTGTTGGGGTGGCTCGCAGAGAAAAATCGGATGAGTCCTGGCGTCACGAATTAAAGGAGGCGCTTGGGCGTTTCTCTCGATCGAAAGGTTTTGATGAGAAGGTTTGGAGTGAATTCGAGAAGCTGATTTCTTACTGCCGGGGAGACTTGACGGATCCCGATTCGTATGACGCCTTGAAGGACCAGTTGGAAAGCTTCGGTGATCCTCAGCTTTCGAAGAATTTGCTGTTCTATCTGGCAGTCTCTCCAAGTCAATTCGCTGAGGTGGTGAAACGCCTGCACGAACATGGGATGGTTCACAAAGATGCTCAAGAGGAACACTGGCAGCGGGTCGTTATTGAGAAACCATTTGGGCATGATCTTGCCTCCGCTCAAGAGCTTAATCGGGGGATCACTGATTACCTGCATGAGAAACAGGTCTTCCGCATTGATCACTATTTAGGCAAGGAGACGGTTCAAAATATTCTGGCATTCCGATTCTCAAACGCGATTTTTGAAGGCCTCTGGAACCGGCAATCGATTGATCACATCCAGATTACGGTGAGTGAGAAGCTGGGGGTTGGAACGCGGGGTGGTTACTACGAGGAGGCCGGGGCCTTGAGGGATATGGTTCAGAATCATCTTCTCCAGGTGCTTGCTCTCGTTGGTATGGAGCCCCCGGGCTCACTCGATGCGGAGGCGATTCGAGATGAGAAAGTCAAGCTCCTGCAATCAATTCGACCACTGTCTCCCGAAGACATTTCGAAACAAGTCGTCCGGGCCCAGTATTTTGGGGGAGAGATCGATGGGGAGTCCCGTCCGGCCTACCGTTCGGAGGATAAGGTTTCGCCTTCGTCAAACGTTGAGACCTTTGTTGCCCTAAAAGTGTTGATCGACAATTGGCGTTGGTCTGGCGTGCCCTTCTATTTGAGAACCGGCAAGAATTTGCCGTTGAGCGCCAGTGAGATTCGCGTGCAGTTTCGCCCCGTGCCGAATGTGCTCTTCGCTGCGAATCCTGAAGCGAATGTTGATGCTAATTCGCTCGTGCTAAGGCTGCAACCGAACGAGGGTATTTGTTTGGGCTTCAATGGGAAAGTTCCCGGGAATAGTTCCCGTCTTGATCCTGTATTGATGGACTTTCGCTACGATACCGTCTTTGGCGCCTACACTCCGGAAGCGTATGAGCGGCTTCTACTGGAGGCTGTCGCTGGAGATTCGACGCTGTTCATTCGGCGCGATGAGGTGGAAACGGCCTGGGCATTCGTTGATAGCATTCGGCATGCTTGGGAGGGAAGGGCCTTGAGTAATCGAGAGTTTTATTCGGCTGGCACTTGGGGGCCTGAGGCTGCGGATCAGCTCCTGAGCGCGAGCGGGCACCAGTGGGTCAATCCAAAGAAATAGTTTCGAACCCTGAGGGATTTTAATTGGCAATGAGTAGCATGATTCCGAGGAAAGGGCCTTCATGGCTGGGTTACGAGTTTAAGAGTCCAGACGAACTTGCTGCCGGAGTCGCGGAGCGCTTTGTTTCTCTGGTAAAGAATGACGATCATTTGAGATCAGTGGCCCTCTCTGGGGGAAGAATTACGGAAGCGCTTTTTCGTGAGATCGTTTCTAGGTCTCAGGCTCTTGAAAAAGGACTTCATCACTTGAACTTCTTTTGGGCAGATGAGCGGTGTGTGCCACTAGACGACCCCGCAAGCAACTATCGCTTGGCTCGAGAGCTTCTCTTCGAACCGCTTGCGATCGCTCCGTCTCAGACCTTTCCCTTTGCTGGGGGGGAAACTCCTTCAAGAATGGCTGAAATGGGTCGTGGCATGTTGGAGCGGTACTTTGCTGCCAGCGGCGTTGGGAGGGAAAGTCTAGACCTGGTTTTCCTTGGGATGGGAGAGGATGGTCATATCGCTTCTCTTTTTCCTGAGAATAGAGCATCCGATTTGTCCCGAGACGAGCTTTGTTATGATGTGGTGGCTAGCAAGCCGCCACCGAACCGGATTACCCTAAGCTATCCTTTATTGAGCGCCGCTAAAGAGGTCTGGCTGGTGATTTCAGGAGAAGGAAAGGCGGCCGTGCTCCGTGAGGCCCTTCGTTCCGAGGGGGGGTCACCAATCAAAGAGCTCATTACGAGACGGGAGCAAACCACATTGTTTACCGATACTTCACTCGATGAATTTAAACTTACGGACGGTGATTTATCCTAGGAATTGGAGATTCCTTGCTTCATTCCCGGTAAGACTTGGCAAATGATGAGGATTCCCGTTACCCTTCGGGCCGCCGATAGTTAGGCATCGATATGAATTACCATCTCGAGTTTGAGAAACCAATAGCTGAGCTTCAACGGAAGCTGGAAGAACTTCGTCTTGACGCTGACGGGGGAACTCTGGGGATGAGTATTGCGGATGAGATCAATCGGATTGAGCGAAAGCTTGACGATACTCGCCGGCAGGTTTTCTCAAATCTTACAGCCATTCAGCGGGTGCAATTGGCACGACATCCCCGCCGCCCCTTCACGCTCGATTACATGCAGACGGTGTTTAGTGATTTTTCTGAGCTCCATGGGGATCGATTGTTTGCTGACGACGAAGCGATGGTCGGTGGCTTTGCTCGCCTGGGAGCAGAACGAGTGATGGTCATTGGTACGCAGAAAGGGCGAGATACGAAGGAGAAAATTCGGCGTAATTTCGGATCCGCCCATCCTGACGGGTATCGGAAAGCGATGCGTCTGATGAAGTTGGCTGCAAAATTCAATGTGCCAATTGTGTCAATTATTGATACGGCCGGTGCTTATCCCGGTGTTGGCGCGGAAGAGCGACATATCGCTGAAGCGATCGCCGTCAATTTGCGCGAGATGATGATGCTTGAGGTTCCCGTCGTTGCCCTCGTTATCGGCGAAGGTGGCTCGGGTGGAGCCCTTGGAATTGGTGTTGCTGATAAAGTGTTGATCCTAGAGAACGCCTACTACTCCGTCATTAGCCCGGAAGGCTGTGCATCAATCCTCTGGAAAGATCGTTCTGCAACCGATCGGGCGGCGACAGCATTGAAGATCACCGCTGGAGATCTGCTAAGTCTGGAACTGGTCGATGAGATCATTCCTGAACCATTAGGTGGAGCGCATCAAGATCTGGCGACCGTCTCAACCGAGATCCGGAAGGCCTTGTTGCAGAATTTGGAGAGCCTTCGCAAATTACCTAGCAAATCGTTGATGGAGCAGCGTTATCAGAAGTTCAGGGTCATCGGGAGATATCTTGAAGGGACCTCGGGGGACTCCAATTAAAGGACGGAAAGGATTGGGCGCAATCTACGTTTGATTTGTTGGCAGAACTCCATTTGAGCCGTGAGCATTGACAGCAAATTATATCCGCTCACATTTGTTCCCATCTTTAAGGAGCGCGTTTGGGGCGGTCGAAACCTCGAACGCCTGTTTGGCAAGAAGCTTCCGGCTGAAAAGATCATTGGTGAGTCATGGGAGATCTCGGATCGACAAGATGACAATAGCATCGTTGATCGAGGAGATTTAAGGGGCGTTTCGTTGCAGCGCCTGCTTGTTGAGCGGCAGGAAGAAATTATGGGGGGCTCCAAGCTACTTGCCGGGCGTTTCCCGCTTCTGGTGAAGATTCTGGATGCGCAGCAAAAACTTTCACTTCAAGTGCATCCTCCCGCGAGTATCGCCGGTGTATTAGGTGGAGATCCTAAGACCGAAATGTGGCTCATGGTCGACTGTCAGCCCAACGCGGATTTGTTTGTGGGATTGAAGAAGGGAGTTTCACGGGAACACTTCGAAAATAGCATCGATTCCGGCGACGTCGCGGAGTGTTTTCATCGGATTGAGGTGTCTCAAGGGGATGCAATGTTTCTTCCAAGTGGGCGCGTTCATGCGATTGGTGCTGGAAACTTCATATTCGAGATTCAACAGAATTCCGATACGACTTATCGGGTGTATGACTGGGGCCGGCTTGGATTAGATGGCAGGCCCCGCGATCTTCATATCACGGAATCATTGCGGAGCATCGATTTCGCCGATTTTGAACCTGCCTTGGTTCCGGCGGACATGGTCGAGGCGGGAGCTGGAATTCATCGCCGCGCACTCGTCGAAAGTTCTCTGTTCACGGTTGATCACCTCAAGCTCTCCGAAGGAGCGGCCCTTCGCCCAGAAAGATCAGATGCCGTTCAGGTGCTTGGTCTTGTCTCGGGAGAGCTGGTGTGTCGCGGCAACGGGATTGATGTTTCGCTAAGCGCCGGACAATTCTGCCTCCTTCCCGCTGCGGTGGATGCCCTCGTTTTCACAGAGACGATAGCCTCCGAATGCCTTCTCGCCACAGCTGGGTGACGCATTTCTGTTCGATTAGTAATTCATTCCTTTAAATCCTTGATTTGACGCGGATTTACCTTTGAAACTGGGCTGAAATTGTTGTTTCATTCCTCCGTTCCGGTTGTGTTTGAGCAGAGTGTCACTCTCTGATTGTCACCCTAAATTATGCCAAGGCAAAAACGACGAAGTCGACGAGGACTCCAAGGGAAGCTATCCAAGCAAGCGGATAGTTCTGAATTCTTGCGCCTGATGCTCACGAGCGTCTGGTTTCGCATTGCGGTACTAGGTGTTGTTTTGGTCATCATTGCGGTGGGAATCGCTCTGGTGCCTGTTTTTCGAACCGCGCCGGAGGGCGTGAGCATGGGGCGAGTTAGCGGTATCAACATCCTACAATCACGGAGCCTTCGTTCCAATGCGGAAGAAACGTCAGAAAAGGGCGATTTTGAAGGTGCAGACTATTTCTGGCGTGCAGCCATTCGCAAGAATCCGGGCGATATCGAACTGGTCAAAGGAGCGTTGGATAATGCTGGGAGTGCTGAGAGCCAGGAAATGGATTGGTTGATAGCGACGTTGGGATACGCTAATCACTATCTGAAGCTCTCGAAAACCAACGAAACTTCCGTTGAGTATGTAACAAACTTCTACGAAAAACGAAATTTAGTTTCACTGATCTCAGATCTATTGGAACCCCGCAAAGATCAGCTCACACCTCGACAGCAGCAGCTTCTGCTGAAGTCGTATTTTCAGCAACGGAAGCTTGCCGAATTTAAAGCGCTCTGGGATCGCATGGATTCCTCGGCAAAAAACGGGGAGGAAACATCACTTTTCCATGCCGCCTTTCGAGCGGGTTGGGGCTCTGTCGAACAGAGTGTGGATGCCTTAGCCGAATTACGAGCCGTCGCCTCCAAGGAGGGGGAACACCAGCTCCTTGGGTCTCAACTGTTGCTCGCTGTCTATGGGCAGAACCGGGATGCTGAACACTACGGTGAAGAACTGGTGAAGATTCGGGAGGCTGGTGAAGATTCCCATTTTCATCATGCTGCCTATTGGGTGTTACTGTTCGAGACGAATCGTCCGAATGTTGCGCGGCATCAGGCGGAAGACTATTGGACGAATTTGGTGCGAGAACCGATCACGTCGGCCACGGAACTCGCTATCGTCGGCAGAGCCTACGATCAAATTGGTCTCCCTCAGAAAGCACTGGACTTGTTTGAATCGTTCGATGCGGATTTTTCTAATTCTCCGGAATACTGGGCGGCGTTCGGCTCGGTCTTGGTTCATCAGAAGGACTGGGATGAACTGAAGGTCTTGGCCTTGAAAATTAGGAATGAGGCATTTTCATCCCGTGTTCTCCGGGCCTACAGCTACTATCTTGAAGGGCTTGCTGATGCCGGTCAGGGGCGGACGTACAATGCTGGCAAGGCCTTCGACGCTGTGATTGAGGCCGAGGCAGACATTTCGGTGGATCAATCGATGGCAATGGCTTGGGAGGTCTATGGGATCGGATACCCCGAGATCGCATCAAAATTGCTTGCCGGGCATCGGGCTGATCTCGAGCGCAATCTTAAATATTGGGAGATCACGTTCGCAAGTGCCTATAAATTGAAACGGGCTGACCTTATTGCGGAGGCAGCACAGCGAATGATGGCTATCGATCCTACGAACGTCGTGAGTCTCAACAATTACGCTGCAGCCTTGCTGGTACGACGAGAAAGGCCAGAAGAGGCGATTCGTTTTACGATGCAGCTCATTAATCAAAACGCCTCGAACATTGGCTTTATTCTGAATCATGGCCTGGCGCTGCTTCAGAACGATCGAGTTGAGGAAGCTGAATCCCATTTTCGCAGACTAGCCTCTAATGAGCTGCGACCAGAGTTGGTGACTTCGTTGGGACTTGGATGGTTTGAGCTGTATTTCAAGACCGACGACAAAGATAAAGCGAAAACTGCGCTGTTAGACGTCAACGAAACGCATCTATTTCCCGAGCAAAAAGATTGGCTAGAGAGCGCCAAGACTGCGCTTGGATTAGGAGCTTCTGCTAACGAGGCAATCTCTGCTTCTGGCGGGTAATAAGATATGGCGTTGATGGGGCACGCTCAGTGCAATCAACGTCCACAGAGGCTGTCTGCCTGCTCCGGTCATTACTTCTCGTGAGAGATTTTGTAGTTTCGAAGTTAATTCTTGGAGGTAAACTTCGAATCAGCGGATAGCAGTAGTATTTTGAACCAAAGGTTGAAAGGTATATGGGAATTCTAAATTTTCTTCGTGGACAGGCGCTTGAGATTATCGATTGGGAAGATGATTCGAGAGACACACTTTCGTTTCGCTATCCGGATGAAGATCGAGAAATCAAACGAGGTGCTCAACTAATTGTTCGAGAGTCTCAGAAGGTGCAATTCGTCTATCTTGGCGAGTTTGGTGACACCTTTGGTCCCGGTAAGTACGATCTAACGACGGACAACATTCCCATTCTGACCACACTTAAATCCTGGAAGTATGGATTTGAGTCGCCATTCAAGGCGGACGTTTATTACGTCGTCACCCGAACCTTTACGGGGAACAAGTGGGGCACGTCAAATCCGGTCATGATGCGAGACCAGGATTTTGGCATCGTGCGGGCACGTGCCTTTGGTACCTATGATTTTCGCATTACCAATCCCAGCTTATTCCTGAAAGAAGTCGCGGGCACGGATCATCATTTCCGTCTGGATGAGTTTGCGGAAACGATGCGTTCACGTATCGTGAGTGTCTTCAGCGAAGCGCTAGCAGAGTCGAACATTCCCGTGCTAGACGTTGCCACCCGCTACTCTGAGCTCGGTGATTCGTTGATGCCGCTGATCAATGCGGTCATGGAAGCTAAGTATGGTCTTGAGTTTACCTCCTTTGTGGTTGAGAATGTATCTGTCCCGCCAGAGGTCGAAGAAGCGATCGACAAGCGCTCAAGTATGTCAGCGATCGGGAATCTCAACGACTATGTGAAGTTTCAAATGGCAGAAGGCATGAGTCGTGGGACGAGTAGTACCGGTGGGATGGCGACTGAAATGGCCGTCGGAATGGCTCTCGCTCAACAGATGGTGCAACAAGGGATGACTTCAACGCCTGGGGCCTCGCCAGCCGCAGCCCCACCATCCGCAGCTCCTGTTCCTGGATTTAATCTCATGGGGATTAGTGAAGCGGCACAGCTTCTTGGGGTCAGTGATGCAGATGTGATCGCCACTATTGAAGCGGGAGACCTGAAGGCGAAGAAGATTGGTTCCACGTATCGCATTACGCGTTCCAACATCGAAGCCTTCCTCAACAGTTAGGCTCGGCATGTCTCTAGACTCGGCCGAGGCCAGTAAAAAGTTTGCTTGCCCATCCTGTGGGGGGGAGGCCCATTGGAACGCGGGAAAGAAGGCACTTGTCTGCTCATACTGTGGGACTGAGGCGCCTGGGGACCTAGACGAGGGCTCTGGTGAGATACGGGAGAACGACCTTGTTTCTGCTCTGAGGAATCTTGGAGACGAGGCTCGAGGATGGAAGTCAGATCGAGTCTCGGTAAAGTGCCAAAGCTGTGAAGCGATCTCCGCGTTCTCAGCGGAAACATCGGCGAAACAGTGTGAGTTTTGCGGTTCAACTCAGATTCTGCCTTATGAACAACGCAAGGCGCCCATTTCTCCCGAGAGCTTGCTGCCATTCGACGTCACTGAATCAAGAGTGCGTGAAGACATGAGGCGCTGGTATGGCTCACGTTGGTTCGCCCCTAACAAGCTAAAGAAAGGGGCGATGACTGACACGGTCAAAGGCGTCTACATTCCCTATTGGACCTTCGACGCTCAGTCCCATGCCGATTGGACAGCTCAGTCCGGTTACTATTATTATGTGACGGAATCCTATCGGGATTCCGAAGGGAAATCCCGAACCCGCCAAGTGCGAAAGATTCGCTGGCGCAATTCGAGTGGTGATTTGGACCATTTCTTTGATGATGAATTGGTTCCTGGAACAAAAGGAGTTGAGTCGAAACTGCTAGTGGCGGTAGAGCCGTTTCCGACGGACAAGCTCGTGCCTTACGATCCAGGTTACCTTTCAGGTTGGCTTGTGGAGCAGTATCAAATCGATCTGATCGCTGCGGCACAGCATTCTCAGGACCGGATGATCGGAAAACTGAAGACCATGTGCGCGGGCCAGGTTCCAGGAGATACGCACCGATTTTTGAAGGTTCAATCACGCTTTTGGGATCAAACCTTCAAGCACATTCTAGTGCCCATTTGGCTGCTGACCTATACCTATGGCCAGAACTCGTTTCAAGTCGTGGTCAATGGGGTCACCGGTGAGATCTCAGGCAGATATCCTAAGAGTTTTTGGAAGATCTTTTTCTTGGTGATTTCGATCCTGCTCGTCGTGGGCCTGATTGTTTTGGTTTCCCAGTCTTGATGCCCTTTTTCTTGGGGGCAAATTTCGGTGTGTTTCTGGCCTCGTAAACCTTTTTTCGTACATTCGGTTTGCGAGGGCGACGAATGGATTCGACCGACTTCGGTCGCGATTTCGGGACCAAGACGACGGGACAACCTTCATAACCGAATGCTTTTCGAATTTCACGCGAGAGGTACTTTTCGTATTGATCGGTGAAGAGCTCTTTTCGGTTGACGAAGAGGAGGAAGGTTGGAGGGGCCTGTTTGATCTGGGTGGCATAGAAAAACTTAAGCCGTGAGCCTGATCTACTGGCTGGTTGACGCTTGTCGATGGCATCGCGGAGCGTGCGGTTCAGAAGGGCTGTTGGAATGGATTGCTTGAGTTGTCCGGCAACGTAGCGGATCGCCTCGAGCAAGCGGTCCATGTGAAATCCATTGATCGCCGATGTGAAAATGACGGGCGCATAATCCAAAAAGAACATCTGCTTCTGGACCCAGTCCCCGAACATTGACAGATCGTATGTTTGACCATCGACGTATTGCCGGCTCTTGGTTGAATTGGATTTGTCCTTCGATTTCTTTTTGACCTCAGAACGGGCAAGTTTCACCGTCTCTTCGTAAAGATCCCACTTGTTGACGACGAGGATACAGGCACGCTTCTCCTCGACGATGACGTCGGCAATTTTCTTATCTTGGAGAGTAACGCCTGCTTGGGCATCGAAGACGTGTACCACGATATCAGCACGAGCAATGGCGTCTTCACTCCGCTTGACGCTGAAAAACTCGATAGAATCGTTGACCCGCCGTCGTTTTCGAATGCCAGCGGTGTCGATGAGTAGGTAATCTTCGATCTCTCCCTCGGTTTCGATGGTAAACGGTATATCAATCGAATCCCTAGTCGTTCCCGGAACTGGGCTGACGATGACGCGCCCACTCTTGTCGAAGGCGTTGACGATAGACGACTTTCCGACATTTGGACGTCCGACGAAGGCTAGTTTGATCGGTTGGTCGTTGATTCGCTGTTTGGCATCCCTCTCAGCGTCTTCCTTGTCGGCCGGTTCAGGTGCTGGCAGTTGCCGGAGGGCATAGTCAACCGTCGATGTGAACTCATCCATTCCAATTCCATGAATGGCTGAGACAGATAAGATTTGATCGAAACCCAGCTGTTCAAAGTCTACCTGATCGAGGGAATCCTTGAATTCGTCAGCCTTATTTGCGGCGACGATGACGGTCTTGCCGGACTGGCGTAGTCGCTGTGAGACCTCCAGGTCGAGGGGAAGGACCCCTTCCTTGATATTGACCACCAGAATGATGATTTGGGCCGATTCGATAGCGAGCTCGGCTTGGTCAAGGGCTGCTCCGGTGATGACATCAGGGGATTTTTCGCGTGCAAGAAGGCCGATGCCTCCGGTATCGATGAGCGTGAGTGGCTTGCCTCCCCAATCAATGACGGCACTAACTCGATCCCGAGTGACGCCCGCTTGATCGTGAACGATCGCAATACGTCTACCAGCAAGGCGGTTAAACAAAGCAGACTTTCCGACATTGGGTCTTCCGACGATGGCGATGACGCGGTCCATTGGGCGTATACTGGCGAATTGTGGTCTTTGCCAGAAGGGAAATCTTCAAATCTAATCAATTGGAGGTGTTTTAGGGGGGCTGGCGATGCAATCTAGGGTAGTGTTGGGAGTTTTTCGTTCCGTTTGTAAGGGGTCTTGCTCGTTCACTAAGGCAATATGGGGGTCATGATACGAACTGAGAGCCGATGCTTCATTGGCTAGATTTGATCATTGGAGCGTTGGAAATGGAGGACATTGATCAGCATTCTTCAATGATTGGTTGAAAAGTTCGGGGTTTTCGAAGTTGGTTCGCTCGTAGCTTCAGTCCTTTGAAGAACCTAACATTGCCGTGATTCACCGTGTTTTCAGCCTTCAATGAGCGGGATGAAGGAGGTGCATCCTGAAGATGAGCGAGTTGCATAAATCAGGAAGCCCGTGCGGTCCTCTTTTTGCTGAGCTCTGTCACAGATACGTGCTGATGGCCTTGAAAAATCTTAGAGCAGTGATTGCGGGGAGCTTCCTTGGGGGAATTGTACTGCTGGGAATCGTGATCGGTTCTCTCGGGGGCATTCATTTTGATGCTGAACTCACGTTCTATGCGATCGGTTCGATTCTCGCAGCAAGTGCTATCGGATACCGCTTTGCCTTGTGGGCTGAGCGTCCTCCCACACGCCGTTATTTGTCTCGCGGATATCAATTTCTACGCGAAGGTCGACAGCGCCCCAAAAAAACGATCAAAAGAAGCCTCTCAATCGGGACAGAGAAATTCGTCGGTCAGGGTTTTATCCGTCGTCGGAGCATCTTCCGATGGATAATGCATCTGTGCCTTTCAGGTGGTTGTACTTTGGCATTCGCGGTGACCTTTCCACTGGTTTTCGGTTGGGTCCATTTTCAACCGTTTCTTGGTGATGCAACTCGATATGAGGTAAGGGTGCTAGGCGTGGCAGTCGATTCGTTCTCGGTGCATAGCTCGAAGGCCTGGCTCATGTTCAATTTACTGAACATTGCCGGGGTGATCGTCGTGGTGGGTGTTGTGATGGCCTTGTATCGGCGTTTGACGGACCCTGGGGAACGGGCAACACAGAGCTTTTCTGAGGACTTCGTTCCGTTGCTTCTGATTATGGCGGTAGCGACGACCGGCTTGGCATTGACCGTTAGCTACAAGTGGTTCGGGGGAGATGCTCATGGAATTCTTGCCATCATACATCTTATATGTGTCCTCGGACTACTCTTCTACATTCCCTTCGGGAAGTTGTTTCATATGTTTCAGCGAATTTGTTCTTTTTGTGTTGGCTGGTACAAGCAAGAGGGAGCCGCTGGGATACAAGCCCACTGCGCGCGCTGTTCCCAGCCCTTTGCTTCTCGCATGCACATCGATGATCTCAAGGTAGTTTTGGACCAACTCGGATTTGATTACCGATATGGGACTGACGCGGAAGCAGGACACTATCAGGAAATATGCCCGGCCTGCCGGCGTCGTTTGATCGCTCTCAATCAGGGGCAAGCAATTGGGAGGTAAGGATTTTTCATGGCGACACTGACATTAAAGACTGAGGAAGATTATATCGCGGCCTACGGTCCGACTTTGAACTACTCGCCTGCTGGTGGATGGGACAGAGGGGAGCCAGATCGTCTGGTAAAGACGCACTGTTGTTTCTGTGGTGTCCAATGTGGGATTCAGCTGAAGGTTAAGGAGAATCGCGTGATTGGTTTTGAACCGTGGGAAGAGTTTCCTGTCAACCAGGGGAAACTCTGCCCGAAAGGTGTGAAGCGCTACATGCAAAACGAACACCCTGACCGTCTGAAGGCTCCGTTGCTTCGATCTGAACAAGGGTTTGAAGAGACCACTTGGGATCATGCGCTCGACCGGACAGCGACAGCGATCAAATCAATTCAAGAGCGCTACGGAAAGGATTCGTTTGCCTTTCTTGGTGGCGCGTCGATGACCAATGAAAAGGCATATCTGAATGGGAAATTTGCCCGGATTGCCCTTGAAACGAAGAATATCGATTACAATGGGCGGCTCTGCATGGTGAGCGCGGGAGCAGCCAATAAGAAAGCGTTCGGAATCGACCGAGCGGCCAACCCTTGGAGCGACATCCCCAAGACCGATGTGATCATTCTAGCCGGGACGAACCTGGCGGAGTGTTTTCCGATCTTGACTGACTATATTTGGAAGGCTCGAGACAATGGAGCAAAGATCATCGTCGTTGATCCTCGCATCACTCCAATTGCACGGACTGCTGATCTCTTTCTTCCGGTACGCCCCGGCGGAGATAGCGCACTTTGTCATGGGATTCTGCATGTGATGATCCTAAATGGATGGATCGATGAGGCCTTCATCAGCGAACATACGGAGGACTGGCCTGCTCTCAAGAAACTCGTCAGGAAGTTCACTCCCGCCTACACGGAGAAACTCACTGGAGTGCCGGCAAGAAGTATCGAAAAATGTGCTGAACTCTGGGGGCCAGCCAAGAAGTCGATGCTATTGCATGCCCGAGGCATTGAACATCATACCAAAGGCGTCGAGAACGTCTTGAGTTATATCAATCTGGTACTGGCGACAGGGCGAATAGGGAAGGAAGGATCTGGTTATGGGACGATAACGGGCCAGGGCAATGGACAGGGCGGGCGTGAGCACGGACAGCGTTGCAACCAACTTCCCGGTGGGCGCGATATAAACAATTCAGTTCACCGAGAAGAGATTTCAAAGTTTTGGGGCATTGAGGAAACGGCTCTGCCCGGAGAAGGATTGACCGCTTGTGAGATTATTGATGCGATCGAAGCTGGAGAGATAAAGGGGCTTTTGTCCATTAGCTTCAATCCCCTGGTCTCGATTCCAGATAGTCAGCGTACGCGGAAGGCGCTTGAAAAACTGGAGTTCTATGGTGCTATCGACTTCTTTCTCAACGAAACCGCACGCTATGCCGACGTTGTGTTGGCCGGATCGTTGCAAGAAGAAGATCATGGGACGGTTACGAACGGAGAAGGCCGATGTATCCGACTAAACCAATCAGTGACGCCACCCGGCAATGCGCTTCCCGATTGGAAAATTATCTGCGACCTCGCCGATCGTTTGGGTAAGGGCCGCTACTTCGACTATCAAGATCCTCGGGAAATGTTTAGTGAACTGTCTGCAGCGAGCAAAGGGGGGCCGATTGATTACAGTGGTATGACCTATGAGCGGATTGAAAGCGAACAGGGGATTTTTTGGCCCTGTCCTCAGCCAGAACATCCGGGAACACCACGCTTATTTGAAAAGGGACAATTCTTTCATGACGATGGAAAAGCCAGATTCCATGCCTTTGACTATCGTCCACCGGCCGAGGATGTTGATGCCGAATATCCACTACTGTTCACGACGGGGCGAGTGGTGTCCCAATATCTGAGTGGTACCCAGACGCGTCGGATCGGGAGTCTTGTCGATCAATATCCCGAACCTCTCTGTGAAATGCACCCTCACTTGGCCGAGAAATTGGGAGTTGAAGATGGCGATCAGGTTCGAGTAACGACGCGACGTGGTTCGATTGATGTCCCCGCTCAAGTCGTGAAGACGATTCGTCCAGATACGGTCTTCGTTCCCTATCATTGGCCGGGAAAAAAGTCAGCGAATTTGATTACCAACCGAGCGCTTGATCCGATCTCGAAAATACCGGAGTTCAAAGTGTGCTCCTGTCGGGTGGAACTTGTCGGACCCCATGCAGGGGGGGGGAGAAAGGCATGAGCCGACTAGAGTTCTTCATTGATCAATCTCGTTGTATTGGGTGCCAAGCCTGTGTTCAGGCCTGTGGCGAATGCGATACTCATCGAGGGACTTCGATGATTCATTTGGAGTATGTGCACCGTCCGACCGGAGTCCAGACGGCCCCCATGGTGTGTATGCACTGTGAGGATCCGACCTGTGCGAAAGTGTGTCCTGCGGATGCGATCAAGAAGGATGACAACGGAGTCGTCCTTAGCGCTGCCAAACCCCGATGCGTTGGATGTTCGAACTGTGTTCTTGGTTGTCCCTTTGGGGTTCCCAAAATGCAGGTAAGCATCGATCTCATGATGAAGTGCGATATGTGCTATGACCGGACGAGTGTCGGTAAGAAACCAATGTGTGCTACCGTTTGTCCGAGTGAGGCTTTGTATTTTGGGGAACGGGAAACCCTTGAGAGAAAGCGACGAGAGAAGCCAGTCAATGAATTCAAGTTTGGGCAACAAACAGTCCGGACAAAAGTGAACATGATGACCTCGTCAGAAAAAGATTCCATACCGATCGATGTGGCAGAACTGATGGCTCATGAAACAGTTCAGGGAGAGACTTTGTGGGAAGCGCGAGAGGGAGCTCCTGACGCTGCATCGTTTGCGGTTTGGGATGATTAAGTGAACGGGAGGAATGATGAGGGACGGATCTGATTGGGAGAAGAACTATCCGATTGAACGGAGTGAAGAGCACCGGCTGAATCGGCGCCAGTTTGCGGCATTTTGTGGGTGCTCGGCCTTGGCTCTAGGCGCAGGAGTGCCGATGCGAAAGGCGCTCCTAGGTCCGCCTGAGTCCAGTGAGTCGATAGTCGTCGCCCGGGAGGGTGAACTTCGGCGTGGGGACTATAAGCTCTTTCGCTACCCGACGAAAGATCAC
>CAJXVR010000102.1 GCA_913061285.1 uncultured Verrucomicrobiota bacterium
AGGTCTCGTGGGCTCGGAGATGTGTATAAGAGACAGAGTAAGAGAGTCGAAGCGGCTCAGAAAATGTTGGGCACCGACGTCGAATTGGACAAGTTGATTAAGGCAAGTCTCTCCGCCTCAAGCTAAGAAAGAACGATCGCCTGCACCCATGCGTCCGAAACAGGCCACCAAGAGCGCTCGAATCCAAGCCGCGCTGGCAACCGCAAGTTTGAAACTGCTCGCGGCAACGCTGCGTTATCGGGTCGGTGATACGAATGAGAAACTGGCCCCGCTTAAAGACCACCCCTTTATTTTCGCGATCTGGCACAATCGGCTGGCTCTCAGCCTTCCGCTCTACAGACGGCTGATCACGAAGCAATTTCCCTCGCACCGCCTAGCAGCCCTCGTAAGTGCGAGTCGGGACGGGGCAATGCTCTCGGAAATTTTACGTCGCTTCGACGTGCAACCTGTCCGCGGATCAAGTAGCCGGCGAGGGGCTCAGGCCCTTAGAGAACTCGCTCGCTCTGCGGCCGAGGGATGTGATCTCGCCATCACACCAGACGGACCCCGTGGTCCCTGCTACAGGATCCAAGATGGAGTGATTGCTGCAGCCCAACTCAGTGGTCTGCCGATATTACCAGCGAGCTACAACCTATCCTCCAAAATCACCCTCAAGAGCTGGGATCGCTTTCAAGTCCCCCTCCCCTTTTCGCTCTGCGAGGTTCGGACCGGCACCCCTATATACGTTCCTCGCGATGCCGATGACGCGCAACGCTCAACCCTAAAGCAAGCGCTCCAACGGGAAATGGATTCTATCACTAGCGATTGACCACGCCCCTGCACTAGGCACCCAAAGGCACGACCTGACTCCAGCAGTCACCCTCATAGATTTCCAAGAAGCGGTGCCGCACAGCCTCACCCTGCTCGCCATCGCGAACGATCCCAAAAACAGTCGCACCGGAACCCGATAGCAAGGCGCCATCCGCACCGGCCTCAAGCAGGCCAGAACGAATCAACTGCAAGATGGGGTATTTGCGGAAAACCGGTTGCTCCAGGGAATTAAACAAACCGCTCATCACCTCAGACCACTGCGAAGCGTTGAGAGCCGAGAGAAAGTTACCGAGCGTTATCGGAGAGTGAACCCCTCCCTCGTCAAAGCTAAGATGCTTGTAGGCCCACGGTGTTGGCACACCAAACCCCGGATTTACAAGAATCACGCACGAATCTTCAAACATTGAAAATGCAGGTAGGGATTCGACCCGCTCTCCTCTTCCAGTCGCAATTCCTGGTCCCGGACTTAGGAAAAACGGAACATCAGAACCTAACTCTGCGGCCAAGGCCCACAAGGCCGCATCTCCCATCATTCCATCATTCAAAGCATTGAGACCGGTTAAGGTGGCTGCCGCATTGCCGCTTCCACCACCGACACCTGCTGCTACTGGGAGCTTCTTTTCCAGATGAATTTTCACTCCACCTTCAATTCCATTGGCTTCCAAGAACCGTTTCGCAGCCTTGCAGACCAGGTTCTCAGGGCCAAGTGGCACCTCCGGATGCGCGCAAGTCAAATCGATCGCCGGCCTGTCCTGAGCTTCAATGGTCAACTGATCGTAAAGACCGATCGGTTGCATAACGGACTCCAACTCATGGAATCCGTCATCCCGACGATGCAGGACGTTGAGGAATAGATTGATCTTACAACCAGAGCGTACCGTGAGCATAATTGGCACAAAAAAAGGGCGTCGACATTACCTGCGTCGACGCCCTTTGATAAATCGTTAGAGCCTAGTAATCGAAGACTTTGAACCGACTTCCTGGCAAGAATGGAGCGACATCGCCACCACCAAATCCGAGCGCGGCATCCGTTGCGAAGGTTGAATCAGACACCAAATTGGGCTTGAAATTGTCCGGATACTGTCCCCACTCGGGATCGATCACAGGCTCATAGCTTGGGATGGGGAAGGTCACGACCTCATAAGCACCCACAGCCGTTCGTTTGACTGTCTTCGAAAGACCGGTAATAAACCCACGGGAAACCCCCTCTTCCGGACTATCCCAGATAGCGCTCTGCTCCATCGAATGGCGCAACTCGCCCAACCGAGAGACCTCGGTGAGATTCGTAAGGCCACGGCCGAGCTTGCGCTCAGGACCAGCACACCCGGTCGACAAAAAAGCCGCCGCCAAAACACAAACTGCAATCGAGGAAATACGCATAAGTGGAAATATTTTTCTAACGCTATGGGTCAAGGGAACACTTGTAAAGATTGTTTTCGTTCAGTCTTAAGACTCATCAAGATGTTTAGTATAACGACCAGCCACGCCCCCTCCTTAGGAAAAACTTTCCTTAGGCCGAGTCAGAATCATCCTTCGTTTTCTCTAGCTTAGCCGTAGCAGCCTGCTCTCTTTTCTCCCAGAATCTTGAGATAAAGACACTTAACTCGTAGAGAAACTGCAACGGAAGGGCCATAAGCACCATGGTAAAAGGATCACCCGTTGGCGTAATCACCGCACAAATGGAGAGATTGATAACAATCCAGTAAGGGCGAAACTTGCTGAGTTTCATGTAATCAAGGAAGCCGACTTTCACCATCGTCAACAAGACAACCGGCAATTGAAAGCTGAGCCCCATGGCTAACATTAGCTTGCAGACAAAACTGATATAGTCCTCGGCTCGCCACTCATCCGCACCAAATCCCATCCATTGAGAAAACTGAACTGTCGCCATCAAAGCGATCTGCATCACGATGAAATAACAAAATGAGATGCCCAAAACGAACAGCAGGGACCCAAAGCCAGCCGTTTGATAGAGGAATTTCTTCTCGTGAATCCGCAGCGCAGGGAGGACAAATTGCCCAACAAAAAAGATCACAAATGGCGATGCCACGACCAGCCCACCATACAACATGAGCTGAAAGGCCACTAGAAAGGCTCCAATCGGACTATAATTCTTAAGTTCGACGCCCTTTTCCCACTCCGGCTGATCCACCTGATCCAAATCTACTTCAGCGACCAAGACGGTATTCGTTCCAATAAGCTTAAACCGAATGTTTACCCGAGTCAGGGCATTGGTCAGATCCCAAGAAAAGACGTTCGTCGCGACAGCCTCTGGGACAACACCGACACGGTCTTCACCAAGAAACAATCCAACATCCTTAGTCTCCGCAGCTCGGTTCTGTTGGCCAGATTTAAGAGGCCAGGTAAGAAAATCAACTAGAATATTGCTAGCGACAAGGCAGAAGAGCATTGAGATCAAGACGGCCGAAACACACTTGATCAGCATCCAACGGAGATCCTCGAGATGCTCAAGAAAGGTTTTTACCGGGCCCCCGCCCTCTTCTTCACTCCATTCTGGGTAAGCGTCGCCTCCAGGCAATTGCTCGGACTCAGACATCGAAAGAAAATACTAAGACAATTTCTTAGACTCGAAACAGCAGTTCACTGGGTAACAGCGATGCTCCCTCAAACCTTGGGAGAGGACGAATCCTGGCCTTCATGGAAGGCTTCACGACTCGCCTCTGCTTGCCCCTCAGCAGCATCGCTACTTCGGGCTACAGGAGGAGCCTCAACCGGGCTAGACGTGTGGTGCGACGGAGGATTGCTATCCGGCTCGGTATCGTCAATCGCCCGTTGAAGGTCGTCTTGAACATCACGAGTCGCCTTCTTGAACTCCTTAATACCCTGCCCGAGACCTCGAGCTAACTCAGGAAGCTTCTTGGCCCCAAAGAGGATCAGAACGACAATCAAGATTCCTAGAATCTCGGGCCATTGGAGCATTGCGAAAAACGTCATGTTCATAGGTTACTACTGAGGCGAAGCTAATTCACCCCTATCGAATAGTAAAGGGACAAAATCAAATCAAAATGGATGGACTCCCCAAGAGTCCCTGCACACAGATCTATTGGCGAAGAATAACAAATTCACCACGGCGATTCTTGCGGTAAGCCCCCTCGTTCTCTCCTTCGACAGCGGGACGGTCTTCACCCCAACTCTCGGTGGTCACTCGATCGGGAGCAATTCCGAGGCGAACAAGGACTTCACGGACTGACAACGCACGCCGTTCGCCAAGAGAGCGATTGTATTCTTCTGTTCCCCGCTCATCACAATGGCCTTCGATCTTCACCATCGCCGAGGTCTCAGCAGCCAAGAAGTCGGCCACAGCTTCCACCTTGGCCAGTTCTTCGGTGCGGATCGAAAAGCGATCGTAATCAAAAAAGACGGTATAGGCAGCCAAGGTCTCACGATCTTCGCTCGCGCCCGCAATCCGATTCCGATCTGGCAAGGCGTTGCCGCCGGCACCATTTCCGTTGTTATCAGAGAAATTGACGTCCGAGCCGTTCGGGAATTCATCCCCCATGAGTGAGGCACCATTTCCCAAGTCGCTATTAAATCCGTTGCCCGCCCCACCGCTTCCGCCACCGTTGCTGAAGTCGATAAGGCCCGCAGGCTCACTGCTTCCCCCGACAATCGAACCCGGCCCGCCAGGAATTGGGGTCATGGACTTAGGCTTCTTCCGACACCCGGCAACCGTGATCAAAAGGACCAGAAAGAGGGATACTCTGAAAAAGGTGGTGTTATTCATCGGATTGTTATCTCGGTAGTCAGTAAGTAGCGGACGTTAGCGCGCCCATGCGGGCTGCGAACTATTACCCATAATTAAAGGGACATCCTTGACCCGTTTGGTTGGAACGTCAAGGATAGACAAAATCTTACGACCGTTTTTCTTGCGCATAAACACAATGTTTCGCGAGTTCGGCGCCCATGACGGATCCTCCCCTTGAGTCAGAACCGTCGCTTCCCCACCACCCGCAGCAACCACACAGATTTGGAACTGCCGCCCCATCAATGCCGTGAATGCAATCCACCGACCATCCGGCGACCAATCAGGCTCAGAGTACACCCCACTCGCCCCCGCAGCACGGAGTCGACGCATCGTCCCCCCATTGCCATCAATCAAATAAAGTCGCGCCCCACCACCCGCTGCGGATGTGAAACAGATTTGACTCCCGTCTGGAGACCAGCACGGACAGGCTTCTTCTTCTCTCGTTTTTGTGAGCCGCTTGAGCCCAGAACCGTTGATCGCGGACACGTAGAGGTCTGGACTCCCATCTTTGCTCAGAATCATCGCCATTCGTCGTCCATCGGAAGTGATCGCTGCACTCGTGTTGAGACCCGAGTATCGGGAAACCGCAACTCGTCGGCCGGTCTTAAGATCATGAGAAAAAATATCGGGATTTCGCAATTTGTAGGAGGTATAGAAGAGCTTCAATTGACCAGGAACCCAGGCAGGGGCCGCCACATTCGATTCATCCCGGGTAATGGTCTGAGAACGATAGCCATCGAAGTCAGAGACATAGATTTCTGGAAACCCACCGGATGCTCGGCTTTTGTAGGCGATCTTGGTATGAGCGATGCCCTTTTGACGGAACACCTGCTCAACAACTGCATTGGCTAGGGCATGTGCCTGTTGCCGCACACTTCCCGAGGAGTATTGCCGAGAGAAGAGCGTCGCTCCCCCACCCAAACGGTCCACCAATCGCCCTCGAACGCCACCCTGATTATCTCCGATCAGTGAATACTGTCCCTTCCCGACAGGAACCACTTCCCATCCCATCACTTCAAGATCGAAGCTCAGGATCTGAAGAACACTGCCTTGATAGCCCTCGAGCTGGATCGGCACGGGGTCCACACTTGATTGGAATCGATCAAGATTGATCTCATTCTGCGCCAAGCCGTTCGCAGAGTACGCTACAAGAGCGAGAAGACTACAAAGGGTCTGTAGCGCTGGTCCTAATTTTTCTATCCTCATTCTGATATCCGCCCGTCCTTTAAATTGAAATTGATCGTGTAGGTCCGCTCTGCCACAGAGGTCTCAGCGGGAGGACGGCGATCAATTCGCTTGACTCGTCCTATCGCATCCCGAACAGACTGGTCGAGACTCGCGTTCCCAGATGGGCCAACAATCGTTGCTGATTTTACAGTCCCATCGAGATTCACAATCACCCGAACACGCACCACTGCGCGAGAACGCCCAATATCCGTCGGCTCAACCCAAGCCCTATTGTAAGCCCGCTTGACGAATAGCGGGTAGTTGCCCAGGGCGGTGCCGCCAACGAGATTCGAAGTTATCTCCGATCGCTCCGAAAGAGAATTGCCCAATGAATCCAACGACTGATTCATCTCTCGCAATCGCGCCGCTGCCGCCCGTTTCTGCTTCTGTGCTTCCTCTCGCTCTCTCCGCAAATCCGCCTCCCGCCTCGCACGCGCAGGATCTGACTTCTTCTGCGTAGCGTTGAAGTTTATCTTAATCTCAGGGGGTTTGGGCTTGGGTTTCTGTTTCTTTGGCGGCGCAGGCTCAGGCTTCGGAATCACCTTTGGTTTTTCCGCCACCTTCGGTTTCGGCTCTTCTCTCGGAAGTGGCTTCGGGGGATCAATCTTCTCGACGACCACCGGCTTCGGTTTTTCCGGAATGATTTTCTTTGGCTCCGGCTTTGCTTCAGGCGGAGGCTCAACAGGGGGAGCCGGAGGCGTCGCCTGCGCTACCGTCTCGCTGGATTTCTTAGCCGACAGAGCCGCCTCAATGGCAAGTGCGGAAACGAGACTGATCTGAGATGCCCGCTTAGGCTTTTCAGGTGCTGTACGAAAGGCGGGCCCAAAAAGCAGCACCAGCAACAAGGCCAAATGAAAGCCAGCCGAAACCACCATGCACTTTTTCTGCAAGCGCTCCATCGTCATTCGCTTCCAAAATCTGTCCGCATCGACACATTAGGGATTCCTAGTTTGGTCAATAAATCCATCACGTTGGCCACCATTTCCCAAGTCGCCTTCTTATCCGCACGGACGTAAAAGAAGACCTCGGGATCAGCTTGAAATGTCTGCCCAATGGACGTTCGCAGCTCTGAAACCGGCATTTCTGATTGATCCAAGAAATAGTCCCCCTCAGCGGTAATCTCTACCACTCGGATCTTTTCCGGATCCATTCCCGGATCAGCAACGCCCCCTGACGGAAGATCCAAGGTCATGCCTTGATCAAGGAGCGGGGTCGTGATCATGAAGATAATCAACAATACAAAGGCAAGATCCAGTAGCGGCGTGACGTTAATATCACTCAGGGTCACCAACTTATTCTGATCAGAGAACCGACGCATACTCACTCTTTCGACCTCAAACGCTCAGAATCGTTCGCCTCTTTCTTTGTTACCAACCGAGTTTTCCAGCAGATTAAACATCATCCAGATAATCGATCTCCATCTTTGAAGCGAGTTCGTGAGCGAAGTTATCCATATCTACCGTCAAGACGCGGAGGTGATGAACAAGCCAGTTGTAACCAAACATCGAAGGAATGGCCACCAAGAGCCCAGCGACCGTCGTTACCAAGGCAGCGGCCACGCCGGGAGCCATCGTTGTCAATTGGGCGTTCCCTGCTTTCGCCACCTCAGCAAAGGTGCTCATGACTCCCCACACCGTTCCAAGCAAGCCTAAGAACGGTGCCCCACTGACGGCCAGCGCCAATAAGATCAATCCCGATTCGAGACGAAGCGACTCCAGAGAAACGGCGCGTTCTAGAGCCCGTTTGACATGTTCGATACTACGAAGACTCACCTTACCGCCTTCTTCGCCTCGCTTGTCCTTTGCCCGTTCCACACCCCGCTGCAGCTCGCCACATCCCATTTCGTAGACCGCATACAACGGGCAGCCGTGCACTTGGATTTTCCGGTCGAAAATGTCCATGAGTCCTTTTTGAGCGCGGAACTCCTGATCGAAGAGCCGATTCAAACGACGAGCCCGCCTCATCTGCATCGCTTTGGATGCCATGACACTCCAAGCAAAGATCGAGAACAGCACCAAAAGGATAATGATCGCCTTCCCCTCTGGTCTGGCTTGGTTCCAGACAAACACTAGCTCAAAGTCAGCGGGCATATTCAGGCATCATTCGTATGTTAGGGATCAAGATTTGCAAATCGCAATAGGAAGGAAAAATGTAATCCAGGTCCTGTGATGGGTCAAAAAATTTTAGCCCCAGCTCCAGAGAACTCGTAATCTGCCTGACGAAGAGGAAACCATAGCGACCTTGGAGAGATAACTCGAGGAGCCGCCTCCCCCTCGCAGGCAGGGGGATCCCTTACCAAAGAATTCGATCGTTTCCCCGGTACAGAGTAGCCGAATACCATTCACATGAATAAGCGACTGGATCCCTAGGACTCGTCCTTGCCAGCTGACGCTGAATCCGAAGCGGACACATCGTTACTCACTTCAGCCAGAGGATCTTCGGGATTCTCCCCGCGATAGCTAGCAACAACCCATTCGCTCAGTTTTTTCTCCGGATCAGCGACAGCCGTCTCATCAAGCTCGAAAACCAGTTGCCCGGTATTTTGAGCAATCAGCTTGAGTCCAAATTGAAAATCCTTGAAGCGTTCCTGACACAGCTCTCGGACAGACTTGTCCTCAGCGGAAGCCATTTTTCTCAGGCTCTCGATCGCATCCCCGCTGAATCGAAGTTCAAGCTCGTGGGTATCCCGGAACCGGGCAGCGAATTCCTCAATCAATCCTTTGGCGATCTTAGTTTCCGGACTCTCTTGACGTTGAAGGAGTTGCTTTAGCTCCTCAACGGGACGATCGATCACCGCCCGTGTCACCTCAAACTGTTTCACTGAACTACTCGGAAGCTCAAACTTGTAATTGCGAAAGATCCGTTCACAGACCGTCATCAAACCTCGTGCTCCTGTTTTCTCCAACGAGGCCAATGCTGCGATGCGTTGCAAGGCGTCTTCAGAAAAGAGCACTTCAATGCCGTAGGCAGCAAAATCCGCCTCATATTGCCTCACGATACTGCCTTCCGACGACTTGAGAATGGAATAAAGATCGTCTTGACTTAGCTCCTGGCAAACAACTCGCACCGGAAGCCTACCAACGAATTCCGGCTCAAATCCATATTCGAGCAAGTCCTTCGTCTCAACGTGATCCAGCACGTTCGCTTCATCCGCTGCAGGTTGTCCGATTGCCGCAAATCCGATCGTGGAATCATTCAGGCGTTTTTCGATAATCTTGGAAAGACCGTCAAAGGCGCCCGAAACAATGAACAAGATATGCTTGGTGTTGATGTGATTCCCTGATTTCTTACCCTTCTGGGATTCCATCATGGCTTGGATTTGTGCCCCAATATCTTGCTGAGATCGAGCCGCAACATCCGTTTCTTCCATTAACTTCAATAAATTGGTCTGAACCCCACGCCCACTAACATCGCGTCCCCCTGACTGATCTGACTGAGCGATCTTATCAATCTCATCAATGTAGATGATACCGTATTGAGCCTTCTTGATATCACCATCCGCCCGCCGGGCTAATTCCCTCACAAGATCCTCAACATCGCCCCCAACATAGCCCGTTTCAGAGAATTTCGTAGCATCCCCTTTCACAAAGGGAACCCCAATGAGTTCGGCCACACTCTTGATCAAGTAGGTCTTTCCGACCCCTGTTGGGCCCAAAAGGATCACGTTCTGCTTCGCGTAATTGGCAAGATCATTGCCCTCTTGAGAGCGTCTGACGTGGTGATAGTGATCACAAAGAGCGACACTCAAAACCTTCTTCGCTTCGTCTTGTCGGATGACAAAGCGATCCAGATAGGCCTTCACATCCTTTGGCAAGTGGCAGAATTCGAATTTCTCCTCCTTCGCCTCTTTCTTGGTTGCGTCTGACGACTCCTGATTTGCAGCCTGAAATCCTGCAGGATTCCCGAGATTCGGCATGTGCTGCTGCATCATCTCAGCGAACTGACGTTGAAAATCCTCTGGCTTCATTCTTAATAAATAGATTCAGGTGCTCGAATTTAAACTCTCTCCAGTATCCATAGCGCAGTACAAGCGAGAACGCCACCAATCTCAACGAAGGTTAACCACCGAAACGCAGTGAAGAACCAAGGTCGATTCGGGTATCGCCGAATGAGCCTCACTCCGTCCAAGTAATCCTTCCATGGTGCCCAAGGAAGAAAAAAAAGCGTCGATGTACGGGTCCTCCGTCGAACGTAAGGCTCAATTTGCAGGATCCACAGGTAGAGCAGAACGACGAGACCACAGCCGAGCGCAATGAGAAGGTATGAAACAGCGTCAGACATCAATTCGTTCACGAGGTCCTTAGTAGATCGAGAATCGTAATATCGGCATTCACCTCTACCCATCCCCCAAAGATCTGCCCTCGAGCCCCACTAGCATTCCTTCAATTTGCCGCTGACACAACTCAAGACTACAGCTTGTCCAAAGAACAAGATCACATCGAGCCATCTTCCGCTCGACCGGCCACTGAGAACGAATCCGATCATTCGCATGCTCCACGGACCAACCCCGATCCGCAAGTCGCTGTTTCTGATCCTTGTGACTACAGGCCACACATATCAATTGATCAAATTCTCCTTCCGCTGCAGTTTCAAACAATAGCGGGATCACAACGATCAAATGAGCGCTGGGACGTTCTCGAAAAGCGACAACGCGTCCCCGCCAATCCTCCCTGATTAGTGGATGGAGAATCGATTCGAGTTTTTGACGTTTTAAGGGATCCCGAAAAACCATTTGGGCCATCAAGGCTCGATCGAGGGCACCTGATGAATCAATTACTTGCTCCCCAAACGCTGCCACAATTTCCGGTAGCGCCTTACCGCCCCCAGCCGTCAATTGTCGGGCAATGACATCAGTATCAACGAGTTCAATGCCGCGCTTTGCCAGCATATCGGCCATGGTCGTCTTCCCCATAGCAATCCCACCGGTGAGTCCTAAAATGCTCATCGCTAAGCCATGATCAGAAACATGATCGAGTCATTCTTAGTCGGATCATGATACTTCGGCAGACGGATTCCAAATCGCCTTCCTCGAAACGAAAACTGGGTCTGAAGAGTAGTTCTCATCAGACCCAGTTTAAAAACCATCAGAAAGAGCTAAGAAATCCCTTTCCGCAACCCCTGTTAGAGGGTGCTGCTATACAACCTTATTGTTGAATGGCACGGAAGAACCGCTGCTGCGACGCATCGAAGGATTTATCACTGAAGCGAAGCGAGCCTGATCGATCAGCCGTTCCCGTAGCAAACTCAGACCAAGTCTTGAGATCACTCGATGCCTCGATCAAGTATTCTGCATTTGCGATTCCAGAAATCGATAGTTTGATGCCTTCGTCTCCAAAAGGAACAACAGACAACTGAGTAGCAGCTTCAGCGGGCTCTCCGATCGGCAAATTCAAGTTATCAATGAATACCGCATCGAGCCCCAGACTATTAGCAAAGTCCTTTGTATAGCGCCACTCAAGCTCAACGTTTCCAGAAGGAACCGTGAACTCAAAACTCTGCCAGGCAATCTCGCCAGACCACGATGCCTTTCGAACGCCATCAACAAAGAACTCAAGAAAATCCCAACCCTCTTCCGTGCTAACCAGGTAATCAAAGCTGCCGCGTCCGCCAGCGAAGCTTGTATTGAGAATCAGCGAACTTGATTCATTGTCAGCAATAGAGCCCGATCGAACGGAATAGCTTCCCAATGAAGCCTGTTCCTCGGTGACACTCCATGCCTGTGACCCATTGGACTGATACCCTAGCGAAGAAAGACTCCCGCTTTCAAAATCATCAGAAATAGCCACGGGAGCAAAGACCGCAGAGAGTTCCAAGGCTTGGTCAACAGTCAAGGTCAATGGATTATCGGCAGAAACAACGCTGCCTTCCCAGCCAACGAAGGAAAAGCCAGGCTCAGCTTCGGCCGAGTAGCTTACCTCAGAACCACTGGATTGGGCCCCAGAGCCAGGAAAGACTGATCCCCCTACACCTCCATTTACAGTCACATCAAAAACCTGGCTTGGATCAAATTCATAACGAAGACTGACTCGACCACTCTGATCGGAAAAGCCGTCCACAACGATGGAATATTTCACACCGCCTTTAACGGCCTGTATGATACGACTCGCACCGGTCCCTGCCATCATGTCATCATTTGCGGCAACCAGCTCGCTCGTCGCTACCTTCTCACCAACGTAAACAGCTAACAACGTATCAAAATTACTGCCTCGAGTCTGAAGATCCAACACACCGTCTTCGCTCGGGGTGAATGAATACCATAGCGACCGTCCACCCAAATTACCTGCGTGAAGCGGCTCGCCAAATTGCTTGGTCGCTTCACGGTTGCTGCTAAGAACGGACCCTTCAACACCCTCTAGGACTTCTGCATTCGCAAAATGGTCATTAGCTGGATCAGCCACAAAGAAAGAAACTCTCACCGGATCGGAAAATGATGTGTTCCCGGAAAAATCTCTAGCAACAGCTTCGATCGTGTTCTGGCCGGGTGCCAAGACCGCAAAGGCAGACCATGCAGACGTACCGTCAGCCAAGCGACCGATGGTTTCGTTGTTCAGCCGGATGATCACCTGACTCACACCAGAAGCGTTCGGGTTAGGATCAAAGGCAGTGCCAGTGACCTCGATCAGATTACCCGTCGAAATCGTTCCACTCAAAGGAGAATCAATGGAAACAACCGGTCGAATCAAATCTGGCTCGCCGTTAGGAGTCAGTCGAAAACGAACCGTCCCAGCCTCTCCTTCGCTTACTCCAGCGATTGCGATCCGGTAACCAACACCCTGCTTTGCATCAAATTTTAAGAAAGTGGCGGTTGTCGCTCCACGATTATTGATAGAGGCAACGGGCTCGAGTTGAAGCAAGGTATTGCCCGTGTAAACGGCGATCACCGTATCAAAGCTACTACCAGACGTATCAATCAATGCCGTGTTGTCGCTGGCAGGTGTCCAAGTCCACCATAGACTCTTGTCCACTCCAAACACTCCAGCATGCTGAGGTTCCCGATCCTGCAAGGTGGCAAATGCCGTACTCGTCACCAATGACGCCCCGTTCGCGGACAGCTTTACTGAATCACCAAAATCATCGTTTTCAGGGCGTTCAACGACAGTGTATCGAACTACGGATTCGATTCCTTCTTTACCGCCGGCATTCGCTCTCACAATAAACGCAAACTCAGTTGGCTCTCCAGGAATAGAAATCTCGGCAGTATAGACTGAATCTCCCCCTGTTTCGTCAGGCGCTTCGCCATCATTGAGGAAAGTGAAGACACTGCCATCAGGAAGAATCCCTTCAACCGTTGCGTCTGTAACAGCAAATAGATCTGAGACCGTCACAGCGACTGCCAAAGTAGATCCTACGACAACAGCTGATTGAGATGCTGGGCTAACAGAGATCTCTAGGGTTCCATCGGGAGACGCATCGAAGGCCTCAAAGGCATTCACCCGACCACCGGTTGCTAGCTTACCCGAGTAAGCGGGTGTCTTAATCGCTGAGCTAAGTATTCTTCCCCGGAGTTCGCCGACACTCAGATCTGGAAATACCGAAAGAACGAGAGCACCCACACCTGCCACGTGAGGAGCGGCCTGACTGGTTCCATCAAGCTCGGCGTATTCATCGTCACCACCACTTGATGTTGAATAGATGCTTTCACCCGGTGCAGCGATATCGACATTGTTCAGGCCAAAATTAGAGAACCCGGCCAACTGATCGAAGCGATTCATGGCCGCTACCGAAATGATGTTGTCGAGATTATAAGCGGCGGGATAACCAGGGAAAAGATCGGCATCTTGTCCGTCGTTACCTGCTGCAGCGACCACCAAAACATTTTGATTTTGCGCCTCAGCAAAGGCTTCAAACACAGATTGTGAGAATGAAGGCCCACCGAAACTCGCATTCAAAATCTGGCAACCATGGGCAACCCCATATTCAATGGCTTGAATTTGATCTGAATCGATACTGAACCCGAAGCTATCAAATGCCTTGAGTGCCATGATTTGAACGTCCCAGGCCACTCCAACGACATCGCCGTCATCGTTCGCAGAAGCTCCAATAATTCCACTAACGTGTGTTCCATGCCCCTCGTCATCCAGAGGGTCACCTGAATCCACAACAGCATTGATTCCAAAGACATCGTCCACCCAGCCGTTCTCGTCATCATCAAGACCGTTATTCGGGATCTCACCTGGATTCTGCCACATCTGGTTGGCTAGATCGTTGTGGGTGTACCAAACTCCAGTATCAATCACTCCAACAATAACATCCTTTGATCCGGTGGTGACATCCCATGCAAGGTTTGCGTCGATATCGGCGTCGATCACACCAAATGGCGTGCCGTCCGTAGACAATCCTAGATTACGAAGGCCCCAAAGGGTGTTATCCTCGTAACTCGCATCGGTTGCTTCGACTGCGATTTTAGATACGTAGTTCGGCTCAACATACTCGAACAACCCTGAAGCATTTAGAGAATCGATCAAATCCGGGATGCTAGGGGTCTTTGTATTGCCGGAATTTTGATACGAGTCGATCGATTGGATCCCGCTTAGCTTCTCTTCTTCGGTAGCAAGAAGAATAAGGCCAGGAACGATCTTGAATCTTGTCTCGATCGCAACGCCATTCTCGCCTAGGACGCGACCGAGAGCCTCGGCATTGTTGCGTGCCTCAAGATTCAGCTTGGCCAAAACTTGAGATGGGTGGGCGTCTTTCCCGTCAATGCTTACCCAGCGACTGTCTGCGTTCGCCGTAAAGCTGAGCCCTGCCAGAAGGAGCGCAGCAGACCAAAGTGCCGTAATTCTTGTCATCACTATAGATTCGAGATTAATCGCCTCACAATTCTCTACGGCGATTCAATAGTTGTTCAACCCAGAGGTTTTCTCCTCGTCTACGGAAGGTACGTCACGCGATAGAACCTCGATCCGTTACCCTTAGGCAATTCATCCGTAACCGTTAGTTTCTTGCGCTCCTTGGATTCGTTAGAGACTTCCCTCAGGAACTCCCACGCCTCAGATCCCAGGCTTGATCGGTATTCAACCCGATATTCCGTTCCGGCTGCCGCAACCCATGAGAGTGTCGTGGTTACGGTGTCGGTCCCCGCTTCAACTCCGAGATCAGTTAGAACCACTCCATCGAAAGGAGTTACATCAATACCGTTGGCCGTTCCATCCCCATCGGAATCGATGATAAGACTTTCCCTCAATCCGCGATTTACGCGGACCGTCCTACCCGTATCAGAAACAACAACGTCGATCGAACTGTTGGCACCAGCAAACTCACTGACCCATCGGAGTCGACCGTCGTGCGCCCCATCCAACGATTCAACCGGTAGATTAGAATCGGCAAAATAGACGACCATTCCTTCATCAATCACAAGTGCGCCAGCTCCAGCCGATTCAAAGGCATCGCTGAATTCTAAGAATTCCACGTAAAGAGCACCGCTTCCTCCAGCAGCACTGAATCGCGCTTCACTGCCAGCCGGTCCCACTAACTGTAAATGGCCCAATGCGGCATTGTCCTTAAATCCATCAAGCGTTGCCCCTCGATCCTCGGCGGCCCATGTATGATCCACTCTAAAGAACCTTGGAATGTTACTATTGATCGAAGTCCCTAGAAGGTCACCTGAACTTGGACGTTGTCTCATGACGAAACCATCGCCAACGGAAATGCGGTTATTGGACCCCTCACCGCTATCGGTCAAGGTCCCTGAAACATCAATGCCAAGTCGCAGACCACTTGCCACTTGATAGTTTCTTAACTTCACATCTTGACCAGAAATATCTATGTCTCGCCCAGAAAGAAGGCTGCCACCTTCGAGTTTAGCAGTGGTCGAATTGATAACAACGCGACCACCACCGCTGATGTCACCGTTGTTCTCAAAATAGTCGGCACTGATTCGAGGACTGAAGGCATTAATCGCTCCATTGTTCACAAATCGAGCAAGGGCATTGGTACGATCAAACCCGAAATCAGCGACCTCACTAATACTGAACGTCCCATTGTTTACGAACTCACTTACATTCGGGATATTTCCAGCACCAAAATTTGGTAAGTTAGGTGATATCTGAATATCTCCTTCATTGGTTAACTTCGCAGCGTCGGAACTAAACGAACTGGCAACGAACATTGAATCGTTGAGCGTAACGCTATCACCGTTGGCCACGAAATCATGCGTCGTCACAGGAACGGTTGTGCGAAGTCCCGTTCCGTCCACGATCATAACGTGATGGAAGATCTCGATGACGTTGGTTACAGAATTAGTCGTTGATGTTCCCGCAGCGGCGTCGTCCACCACTTCTTCGGTGACCGTTCCAGACAGGTTCGTCCAAATCATACTGAATGCTCGCAACTGCCCATTAAATCGCTTGATCGAAGTAGTTCCGAGATCTTGGACGTTCAGAACGCCATTCGTTGAAGCCAGATTAAAACTAACATTCTGACTATCAACCACTGCACCGCGACTCCCCACCAGATGCTCAGCATTAATATTGATCAATCCCTCACCACGGATTCGTGTATTTTCAAGATTCAAGTTCTTGGCGTTGATTTCAAGGCGTCCAGGGAGATCAGCCGCCGTTGCATCATCAACAGCAATGGGAGTCGTCACGATATTGTTTACATTGGCGCTATAGGCCGCATACAAGTTCGTGGTGGTCGTATTGCTGTAAGTCGTTCCCCATAGCAACTCAGGCGTGACTTCGATATCAGCTGGCGTATTCCCCCCAAACCATTCAACTGGTTCAATTCGACTTAATTGGTAGGTAAATGGCCTGAACGAGATATCGTCGTTGTTCTGTAGCAGGAATAGATTCGTGTGCCATGCCAGAGTATCACTGAGATAGAGTTTGAAAATATCCGTGGCACCATCAACAACATTGGTGATTGGAACCACCATTTCGAGAATAGATGTCGAGATCTCATTGGTTCTCGGACTTGGAGAGAATCGGGCTGAAGTTTGAATACTCGGATCCCCCATCACGGCGAAAATGGCTTGCACCACGATATTTGTCTCCGTCAAGGCATTCGATATGACAAATGCGTTGGGGCTTTGCATCGACAAATTGATTGCCTGGGGAAAGAAATTGCGGTTCGTGACGGAATGAATAGGACTGTCGACTGCGAGTGTGCTCCCAGCCAGTCGTAAGATCGAAGACGAGTCCGAAATCAAATTGGTTATTCCTCCCCAGTATTCATCTACGAGACCAGAATCAGGAAAAAAGAAATTTGTGTCATTGATCGTTCCCGAACCAACAATCGGATTGATTTCCAGTCCTGCATTGAAAAGATCCACGTCATTACCTGTGATGCTAATAATTCCACCAGCTCCCACATTCAACCTCCCTTGATTGACAACATTCTCAGCTTCAATCAAAAGAAACGATGGACTTGCTTCGGTAAAACCAGGGGTAGCGTTAATTTCACCACCTCGTTCGTTAACGAAATTCGCCGCCGGTCCTCTGTCGCCAGCATCGTTGATATGTTGAAAATTGAAACCAACTGAACCGCTCATGATTCCACGGTTTGTGAAATTCAACGTGTTCTGGGTGTCAAAGGGAAGTGATGAGAAGACATTGAAGGAGCCATAGTTAGCGAACGATTCCGCATCGATCGGCACTTCTGACGTCACGTCAATCAGACCAAAATTCTCATAAAGCTCAGTAGGCTGCGCCCATGCAGTCGCGGAGACTGTTACCGCTATCAACCCAGATAGTCGCAATGAATGTTTAAACATGAGTAAATTTAAAAATTGAATCTATCAACGGACCTGTCGTTCCAAATCTAGAATCGAGCTTCCAACAGGGTAGACTACGGGTTCATTCGTAGTTCCATTGTAAGAACCCCAAGTGAGCAGACTCTGACTGCCAAAGGCTCCCTCGGTGAGAAAGAAGCTTCCGGCACTTTGTAGATTTTGAAAAATTGGCCCAACTGTATTAAACGTAATGGTAAACGGCGGAACAATGACACCCGGTCCTGCATCATCGCCAGTCGTTCCATCAAGAGCATCACTGTTATTCCAATTGCCCGTCCCTGAAATTGCGACCTGTGGTATCGCACTCGATGCATCAGCGCCTTGGAGATCGGCAGCATTAAAAATGATGTCAGGCTGAAGTACCGTGCGCGTAAGCGATTGGGACCGTGGACGATCATTGGTCAGCACTGTCTCACTAAACCTCACGGTTAGAGGATTAAAGAAGACACCAACAAGAGAATCGTAATCTGCCCGAACCATCTCTAGTGAGCTAATACCCGCTTTCAATGCAGGATTAACAAAGGTACCACCAACGGCAGCAGCACCTGCACCCACTCCCGCACCACCAACGGCACCGCCAGCAACGGTGTTCGTCGCCGTGCTAAAAGGAAAGTCAAACGTTCCGCCACCGACTCCAGTTGCTCCAGAAGGAAAATCGAAGGTATCACCACCCCCAGGGAACCCAACCTGCCCAGCTACGGCTCCGCCACCTCCAGCTCCAGTGACGTCAGGAAGTGCATTTTCGGTGTTGTAATTAGATGATCGGTAAATGTGCTTCAGACCGCCGATATCATCTCGAGTCAGTTTGGTGAAGTAGAAACCCGAAGGGACACCAAAAAGATCGATACCCGCAACCGGAAGATTCCTGGGCAATAGTCGGTCCAGGGGATCTACCGGGAAATTGCTAGCCCAGGCATAGTTACTGGGTGGAACCGGATCCTGAATGACATACGTGTAAAGGGATCCATTGATGAACGAACTAGGCCGCAAAGTCTCGGGATCAAAATTGCGCTTGATGACATGGTAGTTAGTTACATTGTTAATAATCCACCGATTCCTTAGAGCAAAGGCGTAACGAGCAGGGTCAGCCAACCCCCTCGCTTGGAGCATGTATGACAATGCCGTTGACTTTAGGTCTGTCAGGCCCAATGCACCTGCCCGGAGATTCACTCTTCCAGACTCTGTTGGCACATCCGAAAGTTCAATCGATTCCACATCTCCAATTTCATTCAGAATCGCCACGGCCTCTTCGATAGAATCGACTCCGCTTTGTCCAAAATAGGAAAGGAATTCAGCACTAAACCCGTAGTGTATGGTCGGAACATTCCAGCGATATTCTTCGTTGATGTTCATCGGCCCTCCCGTACCTACAGTATTGTTGAAGGTCGTAAGCGTTCCGGCTCCTTGATATCCCAACCCAGCGGTCTGCCAGGGTGGTAGTGGTCCTACCAGGGAAAAGCCGTGAACTCGTTCTGCTGCCAGCAGAAGAAATGTTACCGTCGCACTTACTTGAAGAAAACTTCTCATCATGATGCTGCCTATCCTGCCTACCGGAGCCTTACAACTCGATATACGGCAATCCCTTGATCATTGACAATTGAAATTGAATCGGATGTCGATACCGCAAGCCTTGGAGCCCCGGTGTCAAACCAGGAGCCAATATCTGTCGTAACCTGAACTTGATACACCGCCCCGGCCTGAGTATTCCACTCCAGCTTGAGGCCAGTATCTGTTTTGACGACCTCAGTCTCAAGAAGACTTGAAGGGTCGGTTGGATTTGTCCCGGCAAATAGCTCATCGATGTTTACGACACCGTCGCCATCAGAGTCAGCGCTAGCCGAAGGCCAGTCAATCGAACTGACTCCAAAATGATTCCGCTGCCAATCATCTGGCAAAAGATCAGCATTCTCGTCCCGCCCCCAAGTGGAGCCACTTCCGGCTTCCGATCTTGGTGAGCGACTCCCATCTGGAAGCACGTAAACCAACTCTACGGTATGTTCCGAACCGGCATTCAACCCGGAAAAAGTGTGAAAGTTACCTGAGGTTACAATGGGAGTTTGAGCCCCATCCAAGAACAACTCATAGGAATCAACATTCACACCATCAAGCGTCGGCCAGCTAACGCCAATTGACCAGTAGCCACTCGAGAAAACGAATGGCTGTTCAAGTGCAGGAAGCGATGAACCGAGACTGTATTTCTGTCCCTGGAGATCAAAACTATCGGCGCCTCCCTTGAAACCACTCCATACCACCAGCGCATTCCCTTCCTCATCCGCGGAGACGGCTGGGAGTAACTGACGATTTCGACTGAGGGAATTCACTTGAAACTCTGATGAAGCTCCATTCGCACCGCCAATCACCCGACCATAGACACCCTCTTGGTCTCCGTCCTGTCCCATACTGGTCCAGGCTACAAAGACACCATCTCCAAAAGCCACAGCAGAAGGAACAACCTGGTCACCGTAAAGGTGCTGATTAACTACTATTGCCTCGCCTAAAGGTTCGCCCAACTCACTGTATTGTTGCCCATAAATATCCCAACCATTCTCAATCTCACCAACGCTTGAGACTTTTTCGACATTAGTTCGACCACTATAAAAGGCCATGAAACCGTCTTCCAGACCTACGATACTAGGATTTGCATTGATCAACTCCGGCTTACCAAGTTCCAGCTCATCGGATACAGCGAGACCATTCTCGTCAAAGACTCGAGCAATCGTGGAGATCTTGTACCGCTCACCGCCAGCCGCAGGATCAGTCACCCGGCCGTTGATATCGGTTTGATCGCTATTCCCTCGAAACTCCTCCGAAATCCACGCAACAACAAAATCCCCGTCATTCAAGGGCGCGATAGAGGGAGATCGTTGGTTGAAAAAGACCGATTGGTTAACGAAGAATTCAGCCCCAATTTTTTCGCCGTTGCGGTCAAACAATTGCCCGTAAATACCTTGCATGTCACCATCCTGATCTAAACTACTCCAAACAACGGCTACGTTGCCATTATCTAGAGTCGCGATCGCAGGGTCTTTCTGAACGCTCTGAACATAGGCATTGACCTTCTGTTCCGCCCCTTCAAATTGGCCATCGGAGGAGACGAATCGAATATGTATATCACCTTGGCTTTCCCAAGCAAAGGCAGCACCTCCACCCTCTAAGAGAGTAACCACGGGGCGCTGTTGGTCCCCGTCGATTCCGTCATTCACCCGAAAGCTCCCCATGTCGACATTGAGATTCCCATCAAGGCGTGTCGCACGGATGCCTAGGCCATCGCTGTCAGCATTGTTTCCTTGCCAGACAAGATAGCCACCAGCGTTGCCAATCGCAATGTCAGGGAGAAACTGATCCCCTACCTGGGGACCCAGAACAGAATACTCGGCCCCAACCCGACCGATAGCCGCATCCATGGATGACGCAGCCACCACTAGCCCCAGCGTGACCGCCAACGACTTTGATGTTTTCGTTAATCGTCCTCTATCCATTTTCATGGGCACTTCTAATTCGTAAAATGACTCTCAACCTAACCCTGCGAACGAAAACAGGTTCTTAGTTCGCTTCACTTTGCCTAATAAGGTAAGTGACTTAGGTGCATTGGACTCCGTCTATGCTAGCAGTTTGCTTGCCTAATCCCGGGTCAACGCGATGAGATTTGCTGTAATTTTTCGCCTATTATTTGTTCAATCAATTCCCCGTCGTTAGTTCAATGGTGCCTCTTGAGGCGCGACTGAGCTCGGATCGTAAGGGAGATTGTCATCGGTATGAATTCGGTTGCCTGCAGGATCAATGATCTTGGGCGTCACGAAGATCGCGAGGTTCTTCTTTTGGGTGAATGATGATTCACTCCGGAACAATCGCCCGAGGAACGGAATATCACCAAGAACTGGCACCTTATCCTTGGTCTTCTGGACGTTTTCCGCCATCAAACCACCTAGGAAGACGGTCTGTCCATCCCAGACAACACAGCTTGTGACGACCTGTCGAACTCGTAGCCGAGGTAGTGGCAAAGTAGCAATCAAAGGCGCACCAACCGTCGAGCCAGCACCACCCTGAGCGATAACTGCAAATGGTCCTGGATCGTCATAGCCTACAAACTCAATCAGCGAAGGAAGGATCGCCATTTGAATCGAGTAGCCATCGGCAGATACTGTTGGAACAATGTCGAGTGTCGGACCAATTGGAATAGGAACGGTCGTTGGCTGAATCGTTGTTCCCAAAGGAGTGTTTCCAGCTACACCACCGGCACCAACACCACCAACGGCGCCACCGCCACCGCCAGCACCCTGCTGATTAGCACCGTTTCCAACCACGATGGATTGGATATCGTTTGCCTTGATGGTTGCTTGACGGCCACTAAGTGTGGTGACTGTCGGTGCCGCGAGCACGTCAACACCACCACGTTGTTCCATGGCACGAATAACGGTTCGGAATTGAGGATCCGTAAGAATTCCCGTGAACGTTGCTACAGGAGCAAAGAGATCACCATTAGGACCGAAGTTTCTTAAACCACTGCTGAGAGATTGGTCGTTCTGCGGATCAGGATTGACCGTTGGTGCACCTCCGGTTGCAGGGAAGAGTCCTGTCGAGTTGGCATTTGTAGGCTGACCATTCATTGAAGGAGCCGTTCCGCCTTGCGCAGCAATCTTTCCGCCGTTGAGCAGTGTGTTACCAAGAATCCAGTCGAACCCAAGTGCCCGGCTGTCGTCCTGAGTAAACTCAGCGAATTTTGCCGTAATCGTCAATTGAGGAGGTGCCTCATTCAAAGCAGCGATCGCTTCTTCGATGATATCAAGATCGGTTAGAGTGGCTCGAACAAAGAGCATACCGCTACGGTCATTGAAAAAGACGGCCTTACCGTCTGTTTGCTGACCGCCAATGCCACCACCAATACCGCCTGCACCGCCGCCGCCGAAGCCGCCGCCGCCACCAAAACCGCCGCCGCCGCCAA
>CAJXVR010000103.1 GCA_913061285.1 uncultured Verrucomicrobiota bacterium
GGCTCGGAGATGTGTATAAGAGACAGGTCTAAACCCTCCCCCTAAACCTTTCGCCGCTTGGGCACGAACCTCGGCATCATTGTCTTTGGCGAACTCTGTCAGATAACCCAGCACCGAGAGATTGACCGATTTCTGATGAGCGATTTGAGCAAGCGCCCAGATAGCATGAATTCTTGCCAGTTGGTGTTCCTGTGTTCTCGCCACCTTAACAAGTTCCCGAATAGATGAACGACCTCGATCCGCAAACTCGAATTGTGCCTCTTGCCTCACCCGCATGTCTGAATGCGCCAGAAGGACAGCAAGATTTTTCGCAGAAAGATGATCCATGCCATCGCCGAGAATCCGTTTGGTCTCTCTCACGATGGGGTTCTTGAATGCTTCCTGGTGCCGAAGGCGGTAAATTCGTCCCCGCTCAGACTTCGGCCAGCCTTCAACCCAATCAGAAAGATAGATATGACCGTCGGGCCCGAACTCAACATCCGTCGGCATCACATTCCAGATCAACTCCTTCATCGGGCCAACCCTGAACGACGCTCCTTGGGGTTCTTGCGAAAACATCTTAATGCCACTCACCGTGTCGAGCCCCTTGAAATGACAGAGAAAAAAGTGCCCCTGGAATTCCTCCGGCAACCCCGTACCTGGATAATAAGCCAATCCCGACGGCCCGTTATCAATGTGAGCTAAAGGAGGCAGCAGGTAAGCAGCCTGCCCCGGGAATCGCAGATGCCATAGTCCCTCAGCATTCCAGACGCCGCCTGGATTTTGCTCACTGAACTGATACCCTACCCGCCAGCCACTGTCGCCCCCTTCAACAATGTGCACCCATCTTTCTTTATCACCATGATCACAATCATTGTCGCCGGTAAAAAGATCTCCATACTCATTGAACGCAAGTTCTTGGGGATTGCGCAACCCCCGGGCGACGACCTCCAATTCGGACCCGTCAGGATTACAACGAAAGCAAATCCCTTCATCAGGATAAGCCAGTTGTTCTCCTTCTTGGGTCGTCACGTTCGCCCCTCGATCCCCCACTGAGAAATACAGCTTTCCGTCAGGTCCGAATTTTAAGCCATGAAGATCGTGCCCGGTGAGACTAAAGCGAACCCCGTAGCCGTAACTTAGCGACTCCCGCTCGTCAGCTTTACCGTCGCCATCAGAATCCTTCAACTTCCAGAGATTGGGGATATTCGTAAAATAGACATCCCCCTTCCGTGCCAGCACCCCGGAAGCAATCCCATCAAGCAGGCTGGTAAAACCAGAAGCGTAGACCTGAGAGAAATCGGCAATCCCGTCGCCGTCTCGATCTTCTACCAAACGAATCGTCTCGGTCTCAGAAGCCAACTTCTGGTAATCATGCCCCAGGTATTTTCGAATCATCGCCGAACGGTCCTCAACTGAACGGCAAGCAAGGTCATCTAAAAACCAATCCATGTAATGACGCACATCAAGAGTGCTTGATCGATACCGCCCGGTTTCGGAGACATAAATCCGCCCCTGCTCATCCAAGCAAAAGGCCACAGGATTAAGAAGTTGTGGCTCGTGGGCGAAAAGGCTCACTTTGAACCCGTCGGCAACTCGAAACTTAGAAATCGCCTGCTCTGCCTCGGCCCGTGCCGTCGAATAATCAATTGCAGTCGACGACGCGTCACCGATTTCGGCCGCAAAGCCGGTAGGGAGCGTCACGGCCATTAGGGCAAGCAACGGAAAAGTGGACAATCTAACGGTTTTGATCCATCGACTTAACATACCGACAGCAATCTGGAGGTAATCAGCTCAGGAATCAAGAGGCGAGACAGCGACCTTGAAAATTCAGTCTCGTCACCAAAGGATCAATTCGGCACCACCGGCTAGGGTACGATACGATTGGAGAAGTAGATTATGACCCCAACAAGAATCGACACGACCACGCCGACAACAAGCGCCCAACGAAAAATAAGCTCATGCTTCCGCTTGTTAGCCCTCCCCATTCCAGGCAACAGGTAATAGCGATTCTCCTCTTTATTACGCTTTCTTCCAAACATTCAGCCTACTATCGTCCACAAAACCGACCTCGTGATCACCTCGCCCCATTCTAATGGGCCTGCACACCACGACTCTGCCATTCCCCCAAGAATCCTATCAAGCCCCCAATTAAGAGCGAGTGGAATCGACCGCCACCCCAATCAAGAGGAGGGAATCCTCCTTGCCCCAATCACAGTCCGAGACTACTCTCTTGGAATGGCGAAGGTACTTCTGGTTGACGACGAAGTGACGATGGTTCAGATGGTCTCGGAATCACTCCGAGCTTTAGGCCATGAGGTCTTTCCCTTCTCCAATGGCAATGCCGCTCTTGAATCTCTAGCAAGCAGTACACCAGAAATAGTCGTCACGGATCTCTACCTTGATAAGACTCGGGCCCACGGTTTGGACATCCTCAAGAAAGCCCGTGAGATGGACCCAGCTCCAGTCGTCATTGTGATCACAGGGTTCGGATCGATTGAAACCGCGGTTGAGGCAATGAAACTTGGGGCCTTCGACTACCTAGAGAAACCCTTCAAGCTCGATGAGCTAAAATTGAGCATCGAACGGGCGCTCTCATACAATCAGGCCGTCTCCGAAAACGTCTACCTAAAGAAACAACTCAAGACAAAGTATCATTTTAGTCAGATCATCGGAGCCTCAGAACCGATGCAGGCGGTCTTTAAGATGATCGAAAAGATCGCTGAAACGGACAGCACGGCACTCATTCTTGGGGAAAGCGGTACGGGCAAAGAGTTAGTTGCTAAAGCAATTCACTTCAATAGTCGCAGAAAAGGCCGCCCCTTTGTTCCAGTGAACTGCAGCGCACTCCCTGAGAACCTCCTCGAATCCGAACTCTTCGGGCATCGAAAAGGATCTTTCACTGGCGCTGTCGCTGACAAGAAGGGCCTCTTTGAAGAGGCCGAAGGAGGCACCATCTTTTTGGATGAAATCGGCTCCATGTCCGCAACCCTTCAGAGCCGGCTCTTACGAGTATTGCAAGAGAAAGAAGTTCGTCGAGTCGGCGACAACCTTCCCATCTACGTAGACGTCCGGGTCGTTGCAGCAACAAATGAGCCGCTCGAAGAGAGAATCAAAGATGGCACCTTTCGAGAAGATCTTTACTACCGACTTAACGTCATTCCTGTCCACCTGCCGAGCCTCAGAGATCGTCGCGATGATATCCCCCTTCTCGTCGGACACTTTCTCAAGGACAAAGTCCACCCACGCTCCGGCAATGCCTTTCAAGTTACCAAGATCGCAGTCGATACTCTAGGACAACACAATTGGCCTGGTAACGTAAGGGAGCTTGAGAATGTCGTTGAAAGAGCATGCGCCCTCAGTGAGAGCTACGTCATTCGCAACTGCGATCTGCCTCCATCTATTGCCAAACTAGCCAAGGAAGACGACGCTCCTTCAAAATCGGATGAAACAACAACTGAAGCAACAACCCCTTCAGACGATACCAGTCTCTTTCCACTTCCCCAAGGAGCGCCAACAAGCCTCGGTGTGGACACCAACGTCGCTCCCGGCACGCTCAGTCTCCAACCATTGAAAGACTACTTAAGGCAGCAAGAAGGGATCTACCTCAACCGAGTGCTAACCCACACCGGGGGTGACAAAGAAGAGGCCGCGGAATTGCTCGACGTAAGTCTTGCAACCCTTTACCGCAAGCTAGCAGAGCAAGAGGATAAGGACTAATCAATCTCGTCACAAAGAATCTCACTAGCCACAGACAGCGCCCCCTGTAAGCCACAACATTCGATCCATTCGGCTCAAGGAAACTAGAAACGGTGTCAGGCTTTTCAGCACAGCTCGAAAACCATCAGGCACTGAATCAAATGCTGGTGCCAGATCTTTGGCAGCACGAAGCAATCACCAACCTCCGAGCAGGAAACGACGTCATCGTCAGTGCTCCAACTGGCGCCGGCAAGACACTCATCTTTGAGCTTTGGGCCAATGACGGCAAACCCAAAGGCCAGTCCATCTACACTGTTCCGACCAGGGCCTTGGCAAATGACAAGGTAGCGGAATGGCGTCAGAAAGGATGGAACGTTGGAATCGCTACAGGAGATCTCTCAGAGAATCTCGATGCGCCAATCATTGTCGGCACCCTTGAAGCCCAAAAAAACAGAATACTCCAAGGAAGTGGCCCCAAGCTACTTGTCATCGACGAGTATCAAATGATCGGCGACCAAGAGCGAGGCCTTAACTACGAACTTGCAATCGCGCAGGCGCCATCAACCACTCAGCTCCTACTCCTTAGCGGCAGCGTTAATAACCCACATCGAATTGAGCAATGGCTTACCCGGCTTGGAC
The DNA here is from genome assembly GCA_913061285.1 of uncultured Verrucomicrobiota bacterium. GTDB lineage: Bacteria > Verrucomicrobiota > Verrucomicrobiia > Limisphaerales > AAA164-E04 > UBA2970. The sequence continues at coordinate 4,318 of CAJXVR010000103.1, forward strand.
GCAAGGCAGTCACCATAAAATTTGAGCGCCGCCCAGTTCCTTTGGAAGAAGTGTTTCCGATGCACTTACATCACAATCTACCTCGGCAAATAACAAGTTACTGGGCGAAAGTCATGGCCAAGGCCCTCGCGGAAGATCTCGGGCCCATCTTGTTATTCGCGCCCCGAAGGGCAGCTGCCGAAAAACTAGCAAAGGAACTGGCACGCCAACTCCCCAATCCCAACCCACTCGTTCTCACCGACGAACAGAAACGTGCCGTCGGTGACACCCTAGCAAAATCTCTCACGGCCAGAATCGCATTCCATCATAGCGGCCTCAGTTACGCTGCAAGAGCGGGTGTTGTAGAACCACTCGCGAAAGCAGGCCAATTGAGAATCGTTGTTGCGACCATGGGGCTGGCTGCCGGAATCAATTTTTCCCTACGGAGCGTTGCACTGACTGCCGACTCTTATAGCCGCAATCATCAGGAACAGACTATTGCACCAGACGAAATCCTCCAAATGTTGGGTCGAGCGGGTCGTCGGGGCATTGATGAGACCGGATACGTCCTCGTCGGAGCCAACCAGATTCGCCTGCGCGATGGATTCGCAGTCGACCTCTACCGGAGTCAACTAATCGACTGGAGCGCCTTACTTCGTATCATGAACCAGGCCGTTGCAATGCAAGCAGCGCCATTTAGAGCTGCCGTCACAATTCAAGAACGACTCTTCACAACAAAGCCAATCTACCTCGGAGTCGAAACAGCCATGAAGCATCCAGATGTTCCATGCCAACTCCCAACCGACCCGGAACGAGCGCGGCTCGTCAGAAGCGAGATCCAACAGTTTCAAAACAGTCGAGGCGAATGGGCTCTTTTGCCCGAGTTATGCGAGAAACCGCTCGAGGAGGTCGTGGTTCCAATCTATCCAAAGGACGAAACCAAGAGTTCCAGCAATCAAGATCTCTCCCCTGAACTACGGCCTGCACTCTCCTACCCCAGAGCGCTTGAAACGGTCAGAGAAGGCCAGCTGCATCTCCTCAGCAACGAGGCGGCAAAAATATACGGCCAATCCATCAAAGCGGCCGAACAGCTCGACAACAATCGTATCCTCCTGGGAAAACGGATTCGGCGGCTCACAAAGTGGAAGGGGCGGTATGTCAGCCAACGGCGATGGAACGAAAAACTGATTCCGCTTATCAAAACAACTCTATCCGAAGCAGGAATACCCCTCTTGAAATTCGTGGAATGCAATCGAACAATATCGGCGATTACGAGCCTCGCAAAAATACACGTTCCCGTCGTGGTTGACCACTATGGAACTGCGCTGTGGAACCCAAGACTTAGAACCGGCTCCCCTGATATATGCCTCCAATGTAGTCATCAACCGGCCTGCCATTCGCTTAGCCCATCAACGGCAACCGCCTTGCTCTGGCGCCGACTCAAGCTCGTCGATAGCCTTGGAAAGCCCACACGCCGCGGTGAGATCGTCAGCTTCTTCAGTCACGGAGACGGCCTGGCCATTGCCGCCTCGGTTGAGGATGGGGATTATCCTCTTCAAGAACTCGTATTTGATCTCTCCAATCTCGATGGAGGCTTTCGATTTAGTGGCGACGACCATCGTTGGGCAGGACGATTGGCGGAGTGCTGCAAGAATACCTATGGCCCGATCAATATCCCCGGCTATCTCGAACACGGTTTCCCCCCGAACTATGGGGCAGGAGCATCAGAGATTCTTCACTCGCTCCACCTGCAACCACACACGAAGTCCCAATGGACAACAGACATTCTCGGAATCGGAGACATCGATCGAATCATCATCGAATGGCGTAGCCGCCTCCGGCAAATCACCAACGCACCGGATCTAGACTGGCGACGTTGGTCCGAATTCAAAGCACTCTGTAAAGAAATTCTCAACGACACAGAATCGCCATCGAGCATCACGCTTCCAGAATTGTCCCATCATCAGAAAAAACGGGTCAACCACCGTCTCCACCCTAGCCACTTCAAGCTCAGCTATTCATAGAAGAGCTAAGATTAGAAAAATAATCGGTCATTTTAGCTCAACGTAAAACCATCCCAACAAACCCTAAAACCCGCCGCAACTCACACTTTTAACAACGTTTCCACCTTTTAAAAACAGCAAAACCGACTCGCCGGGCCTTCCGCCACAGATTCCCAAACTCAGCACAAAATCTAGAATTGATCATTGTCTCTACTGCGTCTAAGAAATACCAAAAGGATTGTCAGCAAAGCCAGAATCATGGAACGAGAGCAAATCAACGTCACTGCGAGCCTTGGCAATCAAATGACACGGTAGGATGTATCGTCTACCCGACAATCTCTCGAACGAAAACGGGTGCCCAGAAGCGTTCCTTCCCGGGGATCTTGTTAGGCACAGACGTTATGGTTATCGTGGCGTTATCGTCTCGGTCGATCCCGAATGTCTCGCTGAAGATACTTGGTACCACTCGAATCAAACCCAGCCGAGTAAGAAGCAGCCCTGGTATCACATTCTTGTTCACAACAGCTCATCGACCACCTACAGCGCCCACTCCAGCATCGAAATCGACCCGAACAAGGCCCCGATCAACCACCCTCTCCTCGATTCTTACTTCGAGGATTTCGACGCCGAGCACTACGTTCGAAATGACAACTTTTGGCCGGGATGACTTACCCAGCAAAGGGGTCCCATCAGGACAGGGACGAGAGCTCCATCAACCCTAGCGGAATCTGAAGCTTGCTTGAATCAATCTGTGATCGGAGGCAATCGCCCAATTGGAAAAACTCGGAATCCTAGACTCCTCAGCGATCCATTGAGGCTTCAATTGATCACTAAAGAGCACGTAGTCGTAACGATAATAGCCGTCCTGACGACCGAAATGATGGGTCCAGGCTACTCCAGACCGCTCATTTCGGGACTGATCGAGAAAATTGCCCAGCCCGGAACATAATTCGATCGGCCGAGCGTCATTGAGCCCCTTTTTCCCTCGTCCGATCACGGTCTTTACGACACGTGAATCAGGCGTATCATTAAAGTCCCCGAGAACGATCAAGTTCACACCCGAATCCCGGTCCAAAATCTCTGATATTCGCTCCCTTAAGACCTGTGCCTCAGACAAACGATAGTCCGCTTCATCAGCGAACCAGACAGGCAAGCGGGACTTTAGATGCACATTCATCAGAGTGAGTCGAAAATTCTCAGCCACTTGGATGTCTAATTCCATCAACCCCCGCAGCATCGAAAAGGTTCGCCCGTAGAGGACAAACTCGACTCGATCCCTCGAACGACTCTCGACAATAGGGTAACGACTCAAGACAGCGCATTGAATATCCTGGTCCGACATCGGCAGAAACTCCCAATACGGATAAGGTGCTCCTTCCGCCTCCAGCCCCCCCATTAAGGCCTTCAAAGCCGAAAGCGATCCTATCTCTTGCAATGCAATGATATCTGGGTCCCCAAAGAGAATCGCCCTCATCACCTCAATCCGCTCTGATTCCGGGCGTGGAGCCCTTCTCCCCGACGGCATCAGCCGGTAATTATTGACATTATAAGATGCCACCACCAGGCGAGGCGCGCGTTCTTCCGCACTCAGAAGCCCATGAATGGAAAAAACAGCTAGAATAAGCGCCACCATCATTAACAATACTTAATACTTCTTTACCAAAGCCTGTCCACCTTTTACTGAAACGTCCCCCCAATACCACCAAAGCCCTGGATTCAGGTTGATTTGAAAAAACGAGGCGATATGTTCCCTTCATGCCTCAGGCAACAGAAACAAATGCTTCCGCGGCACCGCAGAGCGTCCCACTCCACGATCTCCAGAGTGAGCCAGACCATCGTGCCCTAAAAATCGACAAAGTAGGGATAAGAGGCCTAAAAATGCCCATCACGATCCTGGGCCAAGCGGACAAGCAAAGTCAAACAGTCGCTACCTTTGACGCCTATGTGGATCTACCGGCAAACGTCAAGGGCACCCACATGAGCCGTTTCGTCGAAGTGCTTCACGAACAAAATGAGCCCTACTCGATCACCACGCTTGGGAAAATCCTGCAGACCATCACAGAGCGGCTCGCAGCCAGAACAGCCAATCTAACCGTTAGATTCCCCCTGTTTCTAGAGAAGGCCTCTCCGGTGAGCGGTCGTTCCAGCCTGATGGACTACCAAGTGACGCTAAGAGGACAACGAGACGGAGGCCAGCTCGAGCTGCAACAAGAGGTACTCGTGCCGGTTAAGACCCTTTGCCCCTGTTCAAAAACCATCAGTAAATACGGCGCCCACAATCAAAGAGGCCACGTCACGGTCAAAATTCGCTCCAGCGAACCCATCGCGACAGAAGAAATCATTCGATTAATCGAAACATCGGGAAGCGCCGAGCTCTATGCCATCCTCAAACGTCCCGATGAGAAATTCGTAACCGAGCAAGCCTACGAAAACCCAGTATTTGTCGAAGACCTGGTACGCAACGTCGTGACAAAATTGAAAAACGACGAGAGAATAACGTGGTACGAAGTCGAGGCTGAGAACCATGAGAGTATTCACAATCACAACGCCTACGCACTCATCCGGCATCGTGAAGAATAGCCCGGGTTTTGAGAATCGAATATTTCTATCAAGATTTTTGTAGCAATTTCTGAGTCCTTTGCTACATTCGCCCGCCTTTGACGTGACAGAGGGGCGTGCTTGAGCAAACAACTCATTGCCCCGTCTGCCAGGAACAGATAGTGGAAAAATCGTAACAGACGTCATAGTGACAGCGAAAAAGAAAGTAGCAAAAAAGTCGAGCGGACGCGCCAAAGCGTCGAAGGCGCCTGTTGCAACAGCCACAACAGCTGCTATTTTAGGGATTCCAGCTGTTCCTTCGAAGCCCAAAGCGGCAAAGGGCAAGAAGACTGAGGTGGAATCCTATAAGCCCATCGACGTCAAACCGGAGTGGGAGAAATATTACAAGACGCTCGTTGAATTGCACGGGCGGCTTCTGAATCAGATGGACGGACTCGCCAAAGAATCCGCCGAACAACTGCAGGGGTATAGCCTCCATATGGCAGATTCAGGAACAGATAATTTCGATCGAGATTTTGCACTTAGTCTACTTTCATCAGACCAAGACGCGGTCTACGAAATTGAAGAAGCGCTGAAACGAATAGAGAAAAACACCTTTGGTGTATGCGAATTGACTGGGAAAGCGATTCCCAAGGCCCGTTTAGAGGCAATTCCATGGACCCGGTTTACTGTCGAGGCTCAAGCACAGTTAGAGAAGGACGGAGCCTTGCGTCAACGCCGTCTTGGAGCACTCGGCTCCGTTGATGCGGCAGGAAGCAATGCTCCGACCGCGCAAGAGGTCGACGACGAAGACAGCGCACGTAGCAAATCTGCAACGACTAAGAATAAGGATTAATCGATGCCACGCGAAATTGTAACCATTGAGTGCACCGAAGCCAGAAGTGAAGGGAAACCACCCTCACGCTATATGACTTCGCGAAATAAGAAGCTCCAGACTGAAAAAGTCGAAAAAAAGAAGTACAATCCCTTTCTCCGGCGCCACACCGTGCACCGCGAGATTAAATAATCAATAGCGACGAATCATGCCACGTAAAAAGGCTAAAGACAAACGCCGTAACGATACCAATCGCTACCAAACAAGAACTCCGCGGCCGAAGCCAAAAATTGACTTCACGATCGACGCGCTCGATTTCCGCAATGTCGCATTGCTTCGCCAGTTCGTCACCGACCAAGGCCGCTTGCTGCCTCGGAAGTACACGAACCTGCCAGCGCATTACCAGCGTAAGCTGGCTCGCTCCGTCAAGCAGGCACGTCAGATGCTGCTAATGAAGTAAGTTACAATGCGTTCAATATGATCGTCAAAAAGGCTGCACAACAATGTGCAGCCTTTTTTTTGGAGAAATCAACGAGCAAGCATCCCTAATTCTGCTCAGTTACCGAACGTCGGATCTCCCCCCCACAAAATTTAGTTGCCGGGCCCTTCCCTCCGTAAAGCCAGAGGTACAAAGAAGCGCAGACCTATGGCCTCGCCTACCGAACACCAGGGAGAGCCGGGTGGACGCCCCTTCATGGGGCGCCCCGCTTGACCGTTTTTCGTCCTTCAGCTGCGATGCGACTCTAGCCTTAGGACGATTTAACAGTGCATCAGCTGCAACAAACCAGGCTACAACCCGCACTGTTACTAATACATTCCCGGCGTTTCTCGAAACCTTTCAGCAAATCGAAAGAAATTTTTACTAGGGGAACTCTCACTATCCCTAAGGCCCCATCACATCGGCCGACGCCATAGAACGCTCAGATCCAGACATTTTCGAATTAAAGTGAAAGATTTCGTTGGGATACCGGAATAACATGGTAAACCGTCCTTAATATCGTGATTCAATCATGAGCAATCTGCCAATCACTCAACCCACGCTGTTGCTGAAAATAAGGGATACCGATGATATCGCGGCCTGGGAGCGGTTCGTGACAATTTATACGCCCCTCATTTTCGGCTACTGCCTGAAGCGCGGACTTCAGCCCGCGGACGCTTCGGATGTCGCCCAGGAAACGATGAGAACGGTCGCCCAGGCAATCAATCGCTTCGACTACGACAAGAAGAAAGGAACTTTCAGGGGCTGGTTACTCATGGTCACTCGAAACAAGCTCCTCAAACATTTCTCAAAGATTCAACGCCAACCCATTGGAACCGGGAGCTCGACAATTCAAGCGAAACTCGAGGCAACGCCTGACGCCGATGAGACAGACAGCTGGAATCACGCATATCAGCAACGGCTTTTCCAATGGGCAGCCGCTGAAGTCAAATCAGAGTTTTCAAAGAAAACTTGGAATGCCTTTTGGTTAATGGCTGTCGAAAACAAAAACAGTCAGACGGTCGCTCATCAATTAGGGATGAGTCTAGGCGCTCTCTACATCGCTAAGAGCCGAGTTATCTCTCGCATTCGAAAACAAATCGAATCGATCAACGGAGCTGAAGATTCCGCTCTCTGGAACGATACCGACTAGCGCCGATCGCCCGACTCCAAACGGGGCACCGCAGAGTCTCCCGTCAATTCCATATACCTCTCCATTGCTTCCCATTCAGCCTCGATGCGCCCGCTTGCCCGCATCACCTCCGCTCGCACGGACCACACCAAGGGATCCTCCGGACTGAACTCAATCGCCAACCGACTATAGAACGCGGCATCCTGTCGGGACTTCACACTTCGTCCGATGTCCCTGGCAAGCAGCAAGGCGTGACCGGCTAAGGCACCCCCATCCATCGGTGCATACTTCAAGGCCTGATTCACACTGGTATAACTATCAAAAGCAACCTCATCATCGACATAGGCTGAAACGGTCTCACTACTCGCTGGCCCCAGGCGACGAGATTCCCCAAAACTCACCAACCACTTTGCAAGCGCCTCATAATAACCGGAGCCACTCAAGACCGTCACATCACGCCTGATTGCAATCAGAGAGTCTTCGTCTAGAACCTGACGATTGCCTTCCGAGTCGACGGCAAAACCCGTGATACAACCTAGGAATGCTGAAAACCATTGAGGCATCGGGAGAGGTGGCTCAGGGATCTGCCAAATCCGAGCAACATCATCGGCAGAATGAGTCACAAGCTGCCCCCCAATCGGTGACATCGAACCTCCAAGTATCTCCCGCGAATGCTCGAAGGGTTCCGTGAGCGGGCGACGAGTCGCCACATCCCAGACTCGAGCCACATTATCACCGCCAATCACGATGACCCTTCTACTCGTTCGATCAAAATGAGCCTCGAGGACCGGCCCGCTGTGAACGATTGGGGGTCCCAAACGCTCTTGAGTCGTGACACTCCATAGACAGACAGTACCGTCTGAAGATGCAGTCAGCACCATCGTCCCATCGTGACTAAACTCTGCCCAATTGACGGAATCTTCATGTTGAAGAGCACTCCCAAACGGTTGCCCCACACCTTCAGAAAGGGTCCATATCTGGGCAATATGATCAGAAGACGCAGTAAGAATCCATTCATCATCAGGATGAAATACTGCAGAAAGCACTCTCCCCCCGTGGATGATGGTTCCTTCCGGCGCCTCACCACCGAGGACGCGAGTAATAATGGCTTCCCGATCGCTGCCAGCGCTGATGACACGGGTTCCAGAATGGTCGAAAGAAACTGTGTGAATCGGACCACGATGAGCATAGTCAGCAATAGGATCGACGTCATTGTTCGCCCGCCAAACTGAAACCCGTCCCTGCTCGCCGCCAAGAACAAACAATTCGCCGTCCGGGCTCAATTCTCCACACAGCAGATTTCCCCGCTGCCGAACCGGTTCAGCCAACATTTCCCCCGATAAAGCATCCCATAGGGCAGCAACCGCCAGTCGCCGCGGCGATCGCTCTCCAGTCAAGAATCGATCGCCATTGTTCGCGATCGAGACAAATTGAATCGGATTTCGCTGATATCGTGACCGAAACTGACTCTTCCCCGTATAAACATCTGACATCTTGAGCAAACGATCCTGCCCAACGGTCACCAAGCCACGCCCATCAGGAGTGAACGCGGCATCATTGACCGGTCCGTGGTGGCGAATCAGAGTTTGCCAATGCGGATAACTCCCGACACTCCAAATCCTCAGCTTGCCGTCGTCACATCCCGTGACAATCGTTCTGCCGTCGTGAACAAAAACGGAAGCTCCCACCCGATCCGGATGCTTCATACTGTTCACTAACATCCGGCTTCCATCCGAAGCCCATAATTGGCAATCGCCACCCGAGGAAACCAGCAGCACTTTCCGCCCTAGAGGTCCGAATCGAAGTGCCTCAATTCGTGTTTTCTTCGTCGTATACTCACGCAGGAGCTTCCCTGAAAGGGCATCCCAGATCCGAGCAAAACCATCTTCCCCAACCGTCATCAGCGTGCGTCCGTCAGGATTGAATCGCGCCTCGACAATCGGTGCCCGATGCTCAATCCCCATCGTCACGGGACGTTTCTCCTTCACATCCCAGATCACAGCCTTGGGCCCAATCCCAAACGTAACGAGACGTCGTTCAGAAGGATCGAACTGCGCTCCCCGGATCGGACCGATATGCCGGAACGGCCCCGCGATTAGCTCCCCGCCAACCGTCCAAACCCGTGCCGAATTGTCTTCGCAGGTAGTCAAAATCCGATCACCACCCCAATTCATTTTCACCGATAGAATCGGCCCCGGATGAGCGAGGGCTTCAGAAAGACTTTCGCCCGTATTCAAGTCCCATAAACGAACTGTTCGATCTCGAGAGCCCGTCACAATAATCGACTTTCCTAGCGCTACGGACAGAGTTTCGATGGGAAGCCCATGAGCTTCTTGCCTTCCCTGAAGACGGCCAGAATCCACATCCCAGACGACAATCACTCCAGAATCTGCACCCCCGATCAATCGATTGCCCGCTGAGTTAAACGCAAGACTCCGGATCGATTCGAAAGAGTCTTCTAATGGAAGCGGAGAAGAACGATCCTCTGAAGCACTCCACAACCGCACACTCCCATCGACTCCTAGAGAAGCCATGTGCCGCTGATCCAAGCTCACACAGACATCGCGGATCGCGGCTCCATGGTTCAGAGGGGCACGTTTGGGGATTGCAAGATCTCGATGGACCAGCGCTGAAATCAACCGTGTTGCCGCCACCTCATTCAGTGGATCATTCTCTAGGATTCGCCCCAAGAGAGCGATTCCTGTGAGGGAATCCCCCTTTGCCAAGAGCTCTTCAGCCTTACCTAGCTGAAAGCCAGTCACAAGCTGCTCGGAGTCCTGATAAAGATTGGAGACATGCAGACCAAATGCCGTCGCTCCAACTACAATCAGTAGAAGGAGCAGACAAACCAGTCCTAGCAAAGCTGTGGGAAACGGATTACGGCACGCAAGTCGCCACCCCTTCTCAAACCATCCAATTGGGCGAGCAATGACCGGTTCTCCGAGCAACCACCGATCAAGGTCCTCTGCCATTTGACTGGCACTTTCATAGCGACGCTCAGGCTCCTTACTCAGGGCCTTCAAGCAAACCGTTTCCAAATCAGCGTCTATCATAGCACACAATCGACGCGGGGCTTCCGGCTCGGAGTCGATGACCCGTCGCATCGTCGCAAGCGGAGTCGATTCCTTAAATGGCGGCACCCCGCATAAAAGCTCGTAAAAGATCGCACCCAATCCGTAGATATCGGCCGCCGTGGTTATCTGACGTGCGTTGCCGGCTGCCTGCTCCGGGGCCATGTAACTCGGCGTCCCCATCACGGCAAAGGATTCTGTCAATCCGCTATCTCGCTCCAAGATCTTGGCCAGCCCAAAGTCAGTGATCTGGGGCTCCTCGTGTTCATCCATCAACACATTGTTGGGCTTCAAGTCGCGATGCAGAATCCCCCGTTCGTGGGTATAATGAATGGCACGACAAATCGAAATCATGATCCTCACGACACGTCGTTGCCGCGCCAGCAGATCGCTTCGATTCGACAGAGAGCTCTTGAGAAGATTCGCGGGAGTCAACTCATCAAGCCGCTGCCCCAAACTCCCTCCTTCGATCAGTTTCATACTGAAATAAGGCTGCCCATCTACTTCTCCAACACCGTAGATCGGAACGATATTCGGGTGCTCAATCGTTGCCACCGCCTCGGTCTCGGTTCGAAAGCGCGCCACCTTGTCTTGTGAAACAAAGGTTCCCGTTCCAAGTAGCTTCAGAGCAACAAGTCGATTGAGGTTTCTCTGGCGAGCCCGATAGACAATTCCCATCCCCCCCTTGGCAATCTCTTCAATAATTTCGAATTCGCCAAAATGAGACCCGGAAAGATTGGCTGAGCAGAGATTCAGAGATTGGCTCGAACGAGGGTCCATGAGGTCTGCCATTGCCTTATTCAATACCGAATGGTCTCTTGCCCCCGATTGTTGAGAACCTCCCCTGGCGGCTTCTCCTAGACCACCCCAGGATTGATGAGCCAATTGGTCCAACCGAACCCGACAGGCTTCACACTCGTCAAGGTGAGCACTCAAGGGCGCCAAATCAACGCTCTTCCCCTCCTGCTCGAGCAAGGAACCGAGTTGATTGTCTGATGGACATGAGCTTTCCATGAATTCTTAGATCCCGTCCGACGCAGGTTCTCGACCATTCTAATGGGCGAGAAAAACGTTGAGACTCGATATTATTCGTCCAAAGTCTTAGAAACCAAACCCAAAACGATCAAAACCCGTCAATAGCCGTCGAGAGTCCCACTGCCTGATTGCAACAAACTCGACCGTCGAGAAACGATCTAAGCCACTTGGAACCAATGCCCTTTTTCAGAAAAACGTTCTCTCACTTGATTCTCGATTTTCATCTGTCGTGCCACGTTCTCACGATCAGTTTGAGCCTTGTAGGACTGTTCACTGCCGTTTCAACGCTCGGCGCCAGCACCCGCTCATCATCGGCCCGGCCCAACATTCTCATCGCATTTGCTGACGACTGGGGCAAATACGCCGGGGCCTATTCGCAACGGAACCCAGGCACACCAAATGACGTTATAACGACCCCCCACTTCGATCGTATTGCTAGCGAAGGAGTCTTGTTTCACAACGCCTTTGTCACCGCCCCCTCCTGCACCCCGTGTCGAAGCTCACTCTTGTCAGGGCAGTATTTTTGGCGAACCGGTCAGGGAGCCATACTCCAAGGCGCCGTCTGGGATTCCAACATACCAAGCTTCCCCCTTCTGCTCAACGACAGTGGGTATCACATCGGGCATTCTTATAAAGTTTGGATTCCAGGCACCCCAAAGAACGCTCCTTATGGCGGGGAGCAATTCGCCTATAATCGCTCCGGAAATCGATTTAGCCGCTTTTCTCAAACCGTTAGCGCATCATCCAATCCGGAAGCGGCCAAAGCAGCCCTTTTGAAGGAGGTCAGTGGGAATTTCGGTGATTTCATCTCAGAACGCCCCGACGGCGCACCATTCTGCTATTGGTTCGGCCCCACCAATTGTCATCGCAAATGGACCAAGGGTTCGGGCGCCGCTCTCTGGGGGATCGATCCAGAGTCATTAAAAGGCAAAATGCCCCCCTTCCTTCCTGATGTCCCCGAAATCCGGCAAGACTTCGCAGACTATTTGGGTGAGGTTCAGGCGTTTGATGCGGCTCTTGGGGTCTTGATCCGTGAACTCGAACGACTAGGCGAACTGGACAACACGCTCGTCTTGGTGAGCGGAGATCACGGTATCCCTGGATTTCCTCGGGCCAAATGCAATCTCTATGATTTTGGCGTTGCCGTCCCTCTAGCGATTCGGTGGGGAAACAGGATCTTTCCCGAGAGAAACGTTGATGACTTCGTTAACCTAATGGACCTTGCGCCCACCTTTCTGGAAGCAGCATCGCTTACCGTTCCAGAGATCATGACTGGCAAAAGTATTATGCCATTGCTGAGCTCAAACCAGTCCGGCCAGATTAATCAAGCCAGAGATTTTGTCGTCACCGGAAGAGAACGACACGTCGCTTCTGCTCGCCCAGGCGAACTTCCCTACCCTCAACGAGCGATTCGGACATCAGACTATCTGTATATTCGCAATTTTCATCCTGAGCGCTGGCCCATGGGAATCGCACCAGGCTTCGGGCTCCCCGAAGCGCAATGGCCTAACGAGAATGTCATGGAGAAAAACACCTTCGCTGCTTTTGGTGATTTCGACGCCAGCCCCACTAAGGCCTTTCTGGGAAGCATGAGGCACCAACCGGAAATGAAAGCATTCATCGATTTCGCATTCGGTCGCCGTCCCGCCGAGGAACTCTACGACCTTCGCGAGGACCCACATCAACTCACGAACCTCGCCTCGGACGCGACGCTCCAGGGAATCCGAGCCGAATTGTCAGATCGACTTCTTCAAGTTCTGATAGAGACAAACGATCCTCGAGTCACAGAGAACATCCAACGATACGAAAGACCACCGTACGCTGGTCCCTTAATGAAAAACTAATCTTGGAGTGAACCCTCCACGTTTCGGTTCGTCCCGAATGCCGATCCGGGCTCGGCAAGGCCTATTCTTGCCCTTCGGACCTTACGTATCCCTTAAATTTCCAATCTTCACCAACGCGCTGCATTGAAACGGTTTCCATTCGTCCAACCCCGTCGATATAGACATCCATTTCCACCTCAGTTTGAGAAAGGTCTCGACGATTCAAGACTTGGAGCCCCGAGATTGCAGCAACATCGGATTGGTGCTTATCTGAGACCTCTTGCTTCGATTTTTCCTCCCACCGCGCTGACATCCGTTCCTGTTCTTCAGGGGCCAAACTATCAAAGTATGCTTGAGGATCGCCCTGTTGCATCGACCAGATCGCAGAAATCAAGGCATCCTCAGGAGTTGTATAACCGAGAAACTCCCAATTCTCCTTAGGAAAATTCCCTTGGGACTGGGCCTCCGGCTCAAGGTTTGTCGCTTCGGAAGCCGTTCGCAAGGAGCGATTCTCGGAAACAAGCTTTCTATTCGCCTCCTGCAACTGGCTAATCGCCTTCGCTCCACCGCGCAGTTGGCTTACCTCTCCCCGGAGCTTAAACACTTCCTTCGCCTCGGCCTCAAGTTTCTTGACCTTGGATTCATGCGACGCCTCGAGAGCCTCAAGACTCTCACTTGCTTTTGCCGCACTCTCTCGAGCCTGGGCTTTCAACGCCAGATTCTCTGCTCGTAGGCGCTGAATTTCCTGCCATCCAAAGGCGGATCCCGCCAGACCGCCAATGGCACAAATAACTAAAAAAGATACGATAGCCTTCATTTGCAATTCTTCGAGTCGATGTTTGGTGTTAGCATGACAGAGCCACTGAACAATTCCAGACCGTTCTTTCGAGAACGGCGGCACCTCAAGCTCGAATCGACCTCCTGTGGAATAGGCGGGCTGATCTAGGACTCATAAAGGAAGAACGGGTTCTATCCAGCATTGCCAGCCCGATTGGCAAAAGATATGCTTCAAAGGGCAGAGTTCGAACCTGGTCAAATGATAGAAAATCCGAGGCACTTGTTAGCCACAATTGAGAGAACGTCAGCGAAATATGCGGATAACTAGTACAGGGGGCAAGCACAGCCTCACGGGATTCACGCTCATCGAACTCCTCGTCGTTATTGCCATAATCGCAATCCTTGCCGGGTTGCTTTTACCATCTCTCTCAACGGTTAAAGCCAAGGCCAAGCTCATCGGTTGCCTCAACAATGAGAAGCAGCTCACACTCGGCTGGATCATGCACGCCGATGACAATGAGGACCGTCTTTTGATCGCCCGTGAAGATCCTCCGAACGGTGAAGCCTGGATCAATGGCTATCTAAACTACAACCCTGACAACCCATCTAATTGGGATCCTAAACAAGACATCGAACGCAGCCCCGTGTGGTCCTATTCTGGGCGCTCACTGAAAATTTGGAAATGCCCAGGAGATAAGAGCACAATCACCGTCAACGGACGCCAACTTCCCCGGATCCGCAGCTATTCCATGAACGAGTTCATCGGCTCCCCTCCTCTCATTGTAGCCAATGGCACTCGGAGAAAAGCCGATGAATTTCAAGTCTACCGAAAGTCATCAACGTTCAATGATCCAGGACCATCGAGCACCTTCGTCCTCCTCGATATGCGGGAGGATAGTATCAACACCGGAGGTTTCGGAGTGAATATGGCGGGATTCCCGGACAATCCCGAACTTCACGGTTTCATTGGATTTGACTACCCCGCCAGCTATCACAACGAATCTGGTGCGCTTTCCTTTGCCGACGGGCATTCAGAAACCAAGCGATGGATCGACTCGCGAACCAGGCCTCCGCTACAAAAAGGTCAGTGGATGGACCTCAATGACGAGAACACTCCTAACAATCCAGATATCCGGTGGCTCCAAGAAAAGGCAACTCGCTACCGACTTCCGAATCAGTAAGCCGGTATTGAACGTCAGCGCTTCGCTTCCGAACCTCACACTCACGCCGCTACTCCCTTGAAACGACGAATACGAAACGGCCTCTGGGTTCTCTCGCTCAGTGGATCGCTGGCAACGATCGCCGCTCTTTTTCAAATTGGCAGTCACTTGCTAGTACCGAGCCAATTTCCTGTCGGACACCCTCCCTTGGATCTCCCTCTACAAGAGATCACATTCTCGAACGAATCAGGACTCCAACTCTCCGGCTGGTTGCTCAAGCGCGATCACGCACGGCGAGGCATCCTACTCATGCACGGAAGCGGCCAGAATCGCGCCATCATGGTTCCACGAGCACGCTTTCTCTACGAGGCCGGCTACTCCGTCTTTCTATTCGATTTTCGCGCTCACGGTGAGAGCGACGGGAGATTTAGAACGTTTGGGATCGGCGAACACGAAGATGCCGAAGCCGCAATGGCCTTACTAAAGCGGGAAACAGGCGTACTGCAGACGGCCGTTATTGGTTTCTCGCTCGGAGGGGCCGCTTCGATTCTTGGCGATGCTCCCCTCGACACTGACGCCTTTATTCTCGAGGCCGTTTTCCCCAGCATCGAAGCCGCCGTGGCAAACCGAATCCAACTCCGGCTCGGTTCATTCCTTTCGTGGACTCATCCGCTTCTTTCCTATCAGATTCCCCTTCGGATGGGAATCCCCTTGAATCACCTTCGCCCCATCGAAAAAATCGGTCGCATTTCGCAACCCATCTTTCTCATTGCAGGGGCAAATGATCAGCGAACCACGGCTCAAGAATCAAGAACCCTCTTCCAAGCAATCACTGCCAAGACAAAGCAGTTCTGGTTAGTCCCAGAGGCCAATCACACGAATTTTCACGCCGCCGCCAAACTCGTGTACGAGCAAAAGGTCCTCGATTTCCTCAACAAGGCGCTGGAAGAGACGCGATTGGAGTAATTACTCGCTTGAGACTGACTGAATCCCCAGAGCCTCAAGGTGATCGCTCGAAAGTTTCGAGACGATCGCATTGCCCATCCCTAAGTCAGCAAGATTAAGTGTTTCCCCATGCGAATTGGCCACATTGGAAGCTTCTGAGAGTATGGCAAATGCACTTTCGAAAAGAGTTTGTTTCGCCGACGCCAATGTGACCCCTTGGAACTTCTGAGTGAGTGTTTGATAAGCGGTCCAAAGCTTGGCTCGACGTCGTTCATTCAGTGCGTTTCCAGCGAAGAGTTCTCCTAAGACGATATCCAGCTTGGCCTCGACTATCAGTGCGGGCAAACGATCAATATTTAGGCTCTGCGCCTCTCGAACACTCCTTAGCCCAAGCTCCATCGCTTCATCAACTGAAATACCCAGCGATGCTTCGAAGTCCGTCAAACTCAAACGCCCTGCCTTACCCGATTGAGTGAGCGCATGGACTGGGAACACTAAAGAGGCCGCCATGCCATGAGACACCCGAAACTGATTGGCAGCAGAGTCATCCATATTCAACAGCAAGTCCCACTGGGGCCACCAACGTTGATAGGCCGAAACCCATGGCTCATGATCGCCACGGAGAAAGGCCTCATTACCTAGTGCAAGCTCGAACAGTACCAAATCACTACCGACGGCACTCGAAGGAGATAGAACACGCTCGGCCTCTCGCAGAAGGGCCACTGCAGAGGAAAGCCCCTGAGCCCCATTGGCCTGCGCCTGAGCATGGGCAAGAATGTAGCGAGAAACCCCGTAAGCGACGCGCGACTGGGATTCCTGGATATCACCCAATCCTGCAGGCCGCTCGCTATGAATTAGTAAGGAAGATAACCCCTCAACCACACGATAAATGGATGGGGCCTCGGCCGTCGTTCCGGCCCACAACTTCTTGAATCCTCCAGAAATCTCAATCAAATCCTCTACCTGCCGGGCCACCTTCGTGCCGCCACGAAATAGCCCCTCAGTTTCAACAAGCTCGACGGCGCGTTCTTCAACCACCACAGTCAATACTTCCCGCAGGTCCTCGACAGATCGTAAGGCCCCTACAGCCAGCGCCTTTTCTTCCGGTAAGCTTGAATAAATACTTTGCAGCGACCCCACTTGATCCTCGAGAACATTGATCCGTCCCTGATATGAAGTCACAATAAAGATGAGAGCGGCAACAACCGCGACCGATTTCCAATGGACCTCCACCAATTCGAACAAATCCTCGGGCCCACCGATCGTTGATCCCTCAACGGCTGCCTTCGAAACCTCAAACTCGCCAATTACGGTTCCCTGATGATCTTTGCTTTGATTCGATTCCGTCATTTTTGCTGAGAACTGTAAAGCCCCCCCTAATGCGAGAAAAGCAATAACATGAAACAATCATCTCCGACACGAGAGCCTCCCCTCAAATCAGAGTTCAGCAACAGACAAAAGGAAAAAATCGATTTTGTTTGGTGAGAAAGCACGATTTCTGCTAGCAACCTCTCGGGAAAACAGTAGTGCGAGACCTGCCTGCTGCAACTAGAGGTAGGGGGCACGGATTCTGAACGATTACCAACTAGCGCCGCGGGAGCTAGAGCCAACGCTCCTTCCGGAGATTGAAACAAGATTCCTAAGTAAGCAGATACAGCGTTATTTGAGACTAATGATTGGCAAAAGAACACTAGCACTGTCGTCTCTAGATATCCGAGTGCGTCCCCATTGGTTCCTCTTGTTCCTGGCCTTCGTAGGAGTCAGCCCCGATACCATTAGGGCGCAGCAACTCTTTCCCACCGAAGTCATCTACGACAACTCAACTGGAGTCTCTACATCCCGACACTCTTCCACCCGACCCTATGGTGACGAAATCATCTTTGGAGGCACTTTTCGAGAGCTCATTATTTTTCAGTTCGAGTATTTCGGTGAGTTTGTCGCCCAGGGAGATGAAACCTGTACGATTCGATTCTACCTCAACGATGATGACAGTGAAGGGCGCGCAGGATTTGAAAAGCCAGGCACCCTCCTCTACGAAAGTGATCCCTTTCCCATCTTCCCAGACTTCAACACCGTCTCTCTCACAGACCTTGATCTGACGGTTCCAGAGCGAATCACCTGGACCGCAGATTTTGATGGTCTCACAGGACTTGGAGGGGATCGAGCTGGTCTGCTATTTCGGGACCCTCCCACAGTTGGCAAGAGTTTTGATGACATCCTGTCTCTTATACACATCTCCGAGCCCACGAGACCTCTCTACATCTCGTA
>CAJXVR010000104.1 GCA_913061285.1 uncultured Verrucomicrobiota bacterium
ACCGAAAACTGGAAACCAACAAAAACTCAAATCCCCATTCTTTGGTGTAGACCCCCATTCTTTGGTGTAGACCCCTTCAGATGCTTGGTTCTGCAGCCGATGGTTCTTGATCAACGATTGGTGACGATCTGAAAGCAGTCCGATTTTCGTGAGTGCTATAGTTTGGGAGAAAATCGAGAGAGAAAAATGGCGGGAGCGACGGGACTCGAACCCGCAACCTCTGCCGTGACAGGGCAGCGCTCTAACCAATTGAGCTACGCCCCCGTTAAGGGGAGGACGAAGTTACTTCAAAGTGGTTCCGGGAGTCAACGGGGAATTGAAAAAAATAGGAGGAAAATTACGCTTCGTTCTTTCGCTAGCCTTACCAAGTCTATGTCGCCTTAATGGCGGTGGATGTCGGGATAAAATTTAGCGAATATGGTGTGGTGGATTATTGAGGGTAAAAAAAAGGATCCGGGTAACAGACGCCAAGGAGGTGGGGGTGGGGAACCCCGCTGAAGAAACGTACCGTTACCCGAATCAAAAGCCATCGACAACATGGGCTGAGCAGTCATTTTTGTCAACAGAGGAGTCTATGAATCCGTAGGCGATTCTTGGGACACCAGTGTGGCGTTTTCGTAGTTTCCGAGAGACAGAATGCTTGGCAGAACTTTCTCCGTTGCAATTGAATCGTTCCGATTTTAGATAAACACTTTGATTCCCGTCCGATTGTTGGCTTCGGGATAAGCTCAAGGCATGGTGGCTTGGGTTTTGCAGGGGCTCTACTTCAACACGCTGGTTCGGTTTCGTAGCCATTCGAAATCGGTTCTTGGTTCTGCCGCATGCGTGCCTGCGACGACATTTCTGATAGGAGGCTGGATTGTTCCCGTTTCCCCGCCAACGCTCCATTTGTGAAAGGCGGCGTGTCCGTCTGCGTAGGAAAGATTGGCGCCTCCTCCATGATAGGACCCGGGTAGGTTGCCCCACTCATAGTCTCCGAGTCGGTTCATGAAAAAGCCATCATTAATCGTATCCGGATGTTCATCCATGAAGACAAAGATGTTGGAGGGATTCGTCACCGCAGAAGCTTTGGTAAACTGCCGGTAGGTGGGGTTGAATTCATCTAGGAGCGTACCTGGATTACCGACGAGTGAGTTCATTGAGATACTCCGAATGCGTGGGCCATTGTCGGCTCGAGATTTGTCTGAGGGGCACTTGAAGATCTTCTCATTCTTTCCCACGTAGGTGCCCAACTTTGCCTCTGTCACAAGAACGACATTTGTGTTGTCGGGACTTGGCCCCCAATCGAGGACATGGTTGACCCAGTTCGCGCGGCGTTCTCGGGTTTCGCCAATCCCGTGGTTGTTGACGAGCTGATCTTCGTTGTCATCAGCATAGAGCGTTGAGGCCAGGGCGAGTTGCCGAATGTTGCTGATGCAGGCCACTCCTTGTGCCTTAGATTTGGCTTTGCTCAGGGCCGGCAATAGCATGCCTGCTAGGATCGCGATGATCGCGATGACGACTAAGAGCTCGATGAGAGTGAAGGCGCTCGACGGGGCGAGCCGTCCCGTGTTGGAGTGATGAATCGATTTCATTTCGGCGATGGAGAGTCTTGCTTGAACGTTGATGTGGAACAAGCTCCTAGTTTCGAATCCGATCGATTTATTCGCGAAGCCGAACAGGGGTCTGATCTTGTGCCGAAAGGAGTTGTTGAATGACTGTTTCCCGTGGAAATCCTGATTCATCAAAAAACTCGATCGATGGATTGCCTTCGGCCTTGGCGGGGCGTTGTGCCTGCCACTGTTGATTGGCCTGCTGGGCTCGCGCGGCGCGATTCTCGGCTGAGTCGACGAAATCGTAGTCGAATGACTCAAAACCGGGAAATCGGCTCAGCGATTTGCCAGCGATGTAACGAACGGCAGAGTAGGAATCTTTGAGGGCTTCGGAAAGCAGGCCCGCTTGCCACTCAGTGCCTGCCGCTTCTTGGGTGGGTTTCCAACCAAGGGTCCATGCTGCCAGCGCTCGTTGGGCTGCGTTTCCTTTTAAGAGGTGGCGAGGGATCGCAGGGATTTGGCGATCTTGATCCTCAAGTGGAGGGATTGATTGTGCATACCATTGTTGGAGATAGTCTGCCGTCCAAGCCAGGGTCTGGTTGGCATGGCAAAGATTGCAGGCATTGGGGCGCCCGGTTTCTTTCTCGGCAATGACCGTTGGACTATCGATCTCATGGCTTCGTATTGCTTTAAGAATGCCGTAGGTGGTGTGGGGCATGTGGCAGTTGTAGCATTGGCTGCCGGTGGACTCGACTTCGTGATGGGTGTGGGCGCTAAGAGACGCGCCAATCTCGGTGTGGCATTGTGTGCAGGCCTGGTTGCCGGTTCTGTTCCGCGCCAGTTGATCATTGGGATCGCTTGAGTGCAGAGAGTGGCAGGAGAGGCAACTCATTTCGCCTTTTGTGTGGCAGGCTGACTCGACCAGTCCGTTGTATTCGCGTCCCGAGACTCGAATCATCCCGTCGGACCAGAAGAAGCTTTCGAGTAGCCCGGGATTTCGTTCCAAGACGGAATGTAGCCAGGGCTGTTCTTCGGTATTCGAGGCGCGAATAATCGGGGTCGTGTCGTTGAGATCGTCACCGGGGCGGAAGCGAAATCCGTGGGCTTCCCATTGTTCGTTCTTGTCGAACCACTTCATGCTGTGGCACGCGCCGCATACTTGGGCTGAGCGGTCGGCTGGGAGGTTTGCAGGTTGGATGATGGGGTCATCGATTCCTGCGACCGAAGTCGGCTGATCTTTTTCCGCGCTTCGCAGGGCGACGTGTTGTTTGGCAGGGCCGTGACACGCCTCACAAGAAATACCCAGTTCGACAGCTTCAGATTCAAAGATCTCTGCTTGCGCGTTTGGTTTGGGGATGCCGCCGGTGGTGTGACATCGGATGCAGACCTTGTTCCATACTTCAACGACCGGTTCGGCATTGGGATCGCGAATAAAGGTGTCGTGCCGAGGGACCCAGCGTTTGTCCTCGATGAGCCACGTGAAAGGGAAGCCGATTTGCATATTGCCGCGCATTCCAGGAAGCCAGAACACTTGCATATGGTGGGAGCCTGTCATCATGGCGAGTTGCAGTCGGACAGGGTCGAGGGCAGGATCACTTTCTTGTCCTTCGGGAGGCGTGTCGCCGATGGATACCCAGTAGTTGCCGTTGGTTTGGCTTAAGTGAAATCGTTCTCCGTGTGAGTCGAGATTGACGTGATTAAAATCTGCCCGAACGGAATTGGTGTTCAGGGTTTGGGTCATGGTTCGGTGGTAGCTTTGATGCCACGATGCGTGCTGCTTTTCGTGGCAGCTTTGGCAGGCACTCGATCCGATGTATCCTTCTGGCCCCCCAGGGTAGGGAAGGCTGGCAATATGAGCGCTCGTCTCGATGGCTTTGGCAATCTGAGGCGGGCTTGGCGGGGGCGTTGTGTTCGGATCTCGTCTTGTTTCAGGTCGGAGCCAGAGAAAAATAATCCCCCCAAGCAACACGCTTCCTAGGATGATTTTGGTCAGCGGTAGGGTTCCTTGATTGGGGAGCTTCATGAGGGCGAATGCTGGGTAGCGCCGGGATTAGGTGGGTTGGGCGAGGAGATATGTGGTGTGTGACACGCTCAGGCCTTGGCTGTGTCTTTGTTCGCTGAGTTGCTTACATCGGACCGCGAGAATTTCGGAGCATCTCAATGGTGCGTTCCGCCTTCTTATCTCCATCGGCGGCTGCCGAGGCAAGAACGGATTGGACCTCTGACATAAGCGAACTGTATCGCCAGCTGTCTTTACTATTCTGAAGCGCTCCTGAGAGTTGCATCTTGATCAACACTTGAGCCGCCTTTTCATAGTCGCCGTTCTCCAGAGAGTTTTCAGCTGCAGCGAAATTGCCTTCGATGAGGGAGTAGGATTTTTTCTTTTTCTTTTCAGTCGTCGCGAGTGGTGTCGTGTCCGGGCTGATGTCTCCCAGTGCTTTGACTTTTGGCTCTGGTTGGGTGTTCCCACAACCGCTCGCAAGAACAAGGCTGCCTGCGAGAAGCAAGGAAGATGTGAGACGGCGTGTTGGTGTCATCAGATATCCCTCATGGATTGGGTTCTATTCTGGGCCTGCTGAGGCCGGGAATGGTGTGTTGGGATCACTGGCATTAATTGGATGAGAATGGTGCCGAGAGGTCAATTCAATTCTCGGGTTGAGCGAATGACGAGATGTGAAACGTTTTCGTTTCGGTTTTGCAGGGAACCCGCATCCCTCGTTATGCTCTCGCCCATGGACAAAGAGGCCGTAATCGAGGCGTTGGAGGAAATTGCCGTCTTACTGGAGCTAAAGGGAGAGAATCCCTTCAAGACGAGGGCTTATGTTAATGCAGGGCGCACCTTGGAGCGTTGGGAGGGTGACTTGAAGCGTTGGGTCGCAGAGGAGCGGCTCGGCGAAATCAAAGGATTTGGCGAAGCCCTCCAGCAGAAGGTGAGCGAGTTGGTGAGCACCGGGAAACTTGGCTATCTTGAAGATCTGCGGGCTTCGGTCCCAGCGGGTTTGATTGAGATGCTCGATTTGCCTGGACTGGGGCCGAAAAAGATTAAGGCGCTCAATAAGGAACTCGAGATTGTCACGGTCGAGGCCCTGGAGGAAGCCTGTCAGGCAGGAAAGGTCGCATCGCTTTCTGGCTTTGGCGCCAAAACCCAGCAGAAGATCCTTGATGGCATTGAATTTCGTCGCCGCTATGCGTCTCATCATCGAGTTGATAAGGCCCTCGCCTTGGCTGAGACGTTCTTGGATCGCTTACGCAGTCATCCTGATGTGATTCGATGTAGTATCGCCGGAAGCCTCCGGCGGCACAAAGAGGTGATTGGAGATGTGGATTTTCTGGTTTCTGCTAAAGAGTCCGCTGCGATCATTGCGTTCTTTACGGAGCAGGCAGAGGTCGAGTCGATCATCGCCGCGGGCGAAACCAAATCGAGTGTGATCGTTGCCGGGGGGATTCAAGCGGATCTGCGCGTGGTGAGTGATCGGGAATTTCCCTTTGCCTTGGCCTACTTCACCGGGAGTAAGGAGCACAACATCGTGATGCGTCAGCGGGCCATTCAACGGGGGCTACGCTTGAATGAGTACGGATTGTTTCGCTCAACGGAAGAAACGCGCGATGCAGAACTATTGGAGGAGTGTGCGACGGAAGAAGAAATATTCGCCAAGCTTGAGCTTCCCTATATCCCACCAGAGTTGCGTGAGGATCACGGAGAATTCGAATCGGCCGAGGCCAATGATCTTCCTCGTCTGATTGAGTGGACGGAATTACGGGGGTCCTTGCACAACCATTCAAACTGGAGCGACGGGCGCCAAACGCTCGAGGAGATTATCGCCCATTGCCAAGACCTGGGATGTGATTATTGGGCGGTCACTGATCATTCCAAATCTTCGTTTCAAGCCAATGGGCTGGATGCTGTGCGATTAAGGAAACAGATCAAGACCATTGAATCCCTTAACAATGGACTTGAGTCAGAGGGTGCCGCCTTTCGACTCTTCACCGGGTCCGAGGTGGATATTCTCAGTGAGGGGACGCTGGACTTTGATAATGAGCTCTTGAGCGAGCTAGAAGTTGTGGTGGCCAGTGTGCACCAAGGCTTTACTCAGAGCGAAGCGCAGTTGACCAAGCGATTTATCGCGGCGGCAGAGAATCCCTTCGTTCATATGCTAGGGCACTTGAGCGGTCGACTGCTCTTGGAGCGAGAACCTTACGCTGTGAATCAAAAGGCCGTGATCGATGCCTGTGCGGAAACTGGAACCTGGATTGAGCTCAACGCGAGCCCCTATCGATTCGATCTTGATTGGCGCCTATGGAGGTATGCCAAGAAAAAGGGGGTGCGGTGTGTGATCAACTGCGATGCCCATCGTGCCGAACATGCTGGCTTTCTTCGTCTTGGTGCTGGGATCGCTCGAAAGGGTTGGTTGAGCAAGGATGATGTTGTGAACACGCAGAGCCAGGATTCATTGCGTAAAGCGCTCGCCTTGAAACGTGCGAGTCAAGGATCCTAAGGGTTTCTGATGGGCGTTCGAGCGGTGTCTTCTGGTTCTGGAAAGCTTGCGATTCTTGCGTTGCTTGGAGGAGCGATCGCTATTGGGATTGCGCCGATCTGGGTGCGGCTGAGTGAGGTCGGGCCAAGTGCGACTGCTTTCTACCGCTTGCTGTTTGCCTTGCCTGTTTTTTGGCTTTGGCTGCTCTGGCCGAAGAAAGCGGGGCAGGTTGAGCGGCACCCGATGAACTGGTCTCAACGTGGGCACCTCTTTGGGGCCGGCGTGCTCTTTGCGCTCGATATGGCGTTTTGGCATTGGTCCCTTCATCTAACGACGGTTGCCAACTCGACTTTGCTGGCGAATGCTGCGCCCATTTTCGTGACTCTAGGGGCGTGGTGGTGTTTTCGTGAGACCATCACACGGACCTTCCTGGTTGGATTGGGGATCGCGATTCTTGGCGCGGTCATCTTGTCGGGGGCCAGCTTAAAGCTTTCGTCCACTCAACTACAGGGCGATGCGATCGCGGTATTCACCGCTGGCTTCTACGGCGCCTACATGCTCTATGTCAAACAGCTGCGAAAGACCTTTTCACCGGGCGTGATCATGGCTTGGTCCGGGATTGCCAGTACTGTGGTGCTTGCAGTGATCGCCTTGCTTTCTGGGGAGGTCATGCATCCGGATACAAGTCGGGGATGGATGATTCTCTTGGCCCTCGCATTGACGGGGCAGGTAGCCGGGCAGACGCTAATTACCTTTGCCTTTAAGCATTTACCTGCGTCGTTCTCGTCGGTGGGGCTTTTGCTTCAGCCCGCGATTGCTGCCTTCCTCGGTTGGTTAATTCTTAGTGAAGCAATTGGATGGGGACAGGTTCTTGGTGGCGCGATCATTCTTTCAGGCATCTATGTCTGCCGACGAGGCAGTTCCTGAACGGGGCGCAAATGTGCGGGATGTTGACGCTTCGCAAGGTAAGCCGTTTACGAATTCAGGGCTCGGCGTTGGGAGTCGAGTTTATTCAATTTGCGTTGGGTGTCCGAGATCACGCGATCTGCCCTCAAGCGACCTTGACCACGACGATTCGGATCAAAGCCTACCTCGCTCCGCTTCGAAAGATAGCTAGTGAGAGCGTCTTGGTAACCCTGGATCACGGGGCGCAGACTGGGGGCGGCATAGATGTTCAGAACTCGTAGTCGGTTCTGAATCTGCTCAATCGTTGGTTTTTGGTCGGCGTAGTTCCACTGGGCGATGAGCTCTTGCAGCGTGAAGTTTTTCCGTTGGGCAAGTTGATCGCGTTGTTGGCCAACCAGGGCAGCCGGTTTAAGGATGCGTTCCATGTAAGAAAGACTCGCAGCGACTGTCCATGAGCTAATGGGGGTTAGTTGAGTGAGATCGGTTAAGGCGACGGACCACCACTTTTCGAGTTCTAGCATCGTACTGAAGTGTTCTTGAAAACTGGGGAAGAAGGCCTGTTGCCAATTGAGGTGACTGGTCAGGGAGGCGAGAAATTGTTCCATACTAGCCTTCCCTGCCCGGAGGTTGGTCAGTTGTCGAAAGAAGAAATGGGCGGATCTTCGGTAGATCTCTTTCTTCGCGCCATTGACATGCTCATGGGTTGGAAAGAAGAGTTCTGAGACACTGACCGGGACGTTCCGCCCAAGGTAAGTGCGCGTTCCAATGAGAGGGTCTTGGCGTTGTTGGGTGGGGATGATCTGGCCGAGACCTGGGTTTGTGCCGCCAATTTGTACCTGATCGGTAAAGCTAGGGCTGAGATCAACGAGGGCAGATTGGATGAGTTCGGTGGCAATTCCATCGATGAGCCAGACCGGGACTTCTGCGGATCGGTCCGAGGCCATTCGATTGGCGATTTCAAGCAGGTGCAAGGCCACGCAACCTCGGATCCAGACGTCGCGGCGAATCTTCGGGCTGATGGTCACTTGATATCGCCATCCATTCGTGAAGCGACGGGAATCGACGTAGAACTGATTCGGATTCGACTTTCCGGAATCGAAATTAAACCGGATTTTTCCTCGCCAACGGTCAGTCATCCCCAGTTGCTGCAGGACGCCGTGCTTGATTCGCTCCGCGGATACCGTCACCAATTCAGGGCTGAGAACGATGATCCCAGCGTTGACTTCGTCTTGTCTGAGGTAGGGGGGCACCCGAAATTGATCCAACCAACGGACTAGGATCTGCCCGGAAGCGCTCTCAACGGTCTTAAAAGTCTGCGAGATAGCGCCTTGGAGTGAGGCACAGACGAGAAATGAGCCGATGATAATGGTCAAACGCATGCTTATCAGACGATCAGAAGCGGCTCACCTTAGGGGGAAAGAGGGGTTCTACAATCCCAAACTAAGCTCCCTCAGCCGTGATTCGCAAGAGGGCTATTGTCGAATCGAGCCCAGTATTCATGCCCTAGCCTCGTAGATTGAGGCCAGGAACTATTTCTTGGGCTTGGGTTTCGAATCCTTTTTCTTGCTACTGGAATCCGATTTCTTGGCCGGTTTCGAGGATTCTGAATCCTTCTTCGCGGCTGCCTTATAGCCTTCGCTTCGATAGTCGGTGATGTAGAATCCGCTCCCCTTGAAAATAAGACCCGCACCTGAGCCGATGGCTCGCTTTACTTTGCCCTTGGCCCAGCGTTTCTTGGGGCAGACGTCCTTAGGGCACGACTTGAGCGCGTCATCTTTCATCGACTGAAAGACTTCAAACTCGGTACCACATTTTTCGCAGATATATTCGTAAGTCGGCATGATCCTTAGTAGCGACGGGCTCTATATCTTGCTAAGTCCGAGTTGAAATCAAGGATTTTCCTATTCAAACACTGCTAGGGCAGGACGCACAGATTCCCAAGATTACGCTTTTCCTCGCTTGCCTCGTACTCGTAGCTTTTCCAGAACATGGATGCTCCTCGAGGCAAGACCTTGTTCTACAAACGATCGACCTTTGTCACTCATTTGCCAGTAGATGCGGTCTATAGCCCGTCGCACAGCTGGCTTCTACGCGGTGAATCGGGGCGCTGTCGGATCGGACTCACCAAGTTTGCGACCCGTATGTTGGGCGAAATGGTGGATCATAAGTTTGAGCTCTCGGCTGGAGCGGCCGTTGATGTCGGCCAAATCATTGGCTGGGTTGAAGGGTTTAAGGCCATTTCAGATGTCTACTCGGTCGCGAGCGGGCAGTTTCTGCGGAGCAACCCGAAGTTAGTCGAGGATATCTCCCTCGTTTCGAGCCATCCCTACGGGGACGGCTGGCTTTACGAAGTCCAAGGCGAGGCAGATTCGCGATGTTTAGATGTGGATGCCTATTCCGGGGTTTTAGACGCTACGATTGACAAGATTCTAGAAGAGCAGAAGCTTGAGGAAAATAAATAGGCAACCAAGAGGGGGCCGGAGACGTCTTTACTACGAAGAGCATGGTTGAATCCCAAGATATGAACCCGACAATGACCGCTGGAGATCCCGCCCGATACATCATGATTGGCGGGTTTCTGGGTGCAGGGAAAACCACGGCGGTGGGCCAATTGGCCCAGTATATCGACCAAAAAAGCCTTAAAGTTGGGCTAATCACCAACGATCAGGGATCAGGCTTGGTGGATACGGCTTCGCTTCGCGCCAAAGGCTTCGCGACGGAGGAAATCCCTGGGGGCTGTTTCTGTTGTCGCTTTAATTCCCTGATGGATGCCGCCAATCGACTCAATGAGTCGTCTCGGCCGGATGTTTTTGTGGCCGAACCGGTGGGAAGTTGCACGGACCTTGTCGCTACGGTGACCTATCCCCTGAGAAGAATTTATGGTAACGCCTTTCGGATAGCCCCGCTTTCAGTCTTAGTCGATCCGATTCGGGCTCAACGAATTCTGGGACTTGCTGAGGGAGGACGATTCTCGGACAAGGTAGTCTATATTTACCGAAAACAGCTGGAAGAGGCGAATGTGATCGTGATCAACAAGACCGATTTGCTTACGCCTGAAGAGCTTGCCGAATTGGAACGCGCACTGGGAACAGCTTTTCCTAAAGCTCGGGTCTTGAGTGTTTCGGCGAGGACTGGCGAAGGCTTAACCGCTTGGTTTGAGCTGATTTGCGGTGAAACTCAAGTTGAGGAGCCCACGATGCAGATCGACTATGATGTTTATGCGGACGGGGAGGCCTTGCTCGGATGGCTGAATGCCACGATTAGTGTGCGGGCCACGGATCCTATCGACGGCAATGCGCTGGTAAAAGAACTGGCTGAACGACTCCAGAAACGGTTGCTGCAATCGGAATCTGAAATCGCTCATCTGAAAATGACCCTCACGCCCTTGTCCGGTTTGGGGGATCTGGCGGTGGTGAATGTGGTGAGAAATGATTTTGTGCCGGAACTCGGCCAGCGCCTGGAAGACGCACTATCCGAGGGACAGCTTATTTTAAATTTGAGGGCGGAATCGGATCCAGAGTTTCTGGAAACTGTCGTTCGGGAGACCTTGTCCGAACTTGCTTCCGCAAGTCAGGACAAGTTTCGGCTGGATCTTGATGATCTTGAGCGCTTTCGTCCTGGGAGGCCGGAGCCGACTCACCGCGATCTCGTGGCATCGTGAGTGACCGAAGGCGCGAGGACCTTATCAAAGAGTTGGCAGGGCAAGACATTTCCGACAGACTACTCCTTTGCAACAATGGCCAACGACACAAGAGTATTATTCTGTAATTGTACCTACGCCCAGGTGGTGCCTCAGTCCACGAAGGAAGGGGTGCTGCGGAAGCTGTGTGAATCCGAGGTTTCGTTTGATGCCGTCGCTGATCTTTGTGAAATGTCGGCCCGGAACGATCCGGCGCTTAAGCGCTTAGCGGATGAAGGACCGGTAAAAGTAGTGGCTTGTTTTCCGCGGGCGGTGAAGTGGCTTTTTTCAGCGGGGCAAGCGCCGTTAAACCGAGAGCAGACGCAGGTCATTAATATGCGAACCGATTCCGTGGAGGAAGCGAGCGCTGCCTTGTTCGCGGATGAGCTGACACCTAATTTGCCCGAGGACAATCGCCCCCCGTTGGCCGGATCTGAAACGAAGGAGACATCCTAGAATGAGTTTAACTGAAAGCCAATCGCTACGCGTGGTCGTCTATGAGGGTGAGGGTAGCGATGCGATGAACGCTGAAGCCCGTTTTGACACCATGACCTCCTTGCTCGAGGATGGCTTTGCCGTGACGCGAACGAATGGGCGTCAAGCGGTGGCCCCTGCCGATCGCACCTCGCTCCTCGTTCTCGGTAGATTTCCCGATGGGCAGGCTCCGAGCTTCGACTCCGGAAGCGATCAAGCTGAGGTGAGTGTGGCCAATATTGACCAGCAAGAACCTGCGGCGATCACGGACATGGTTCGGGCTAAACGGGAGTCGTTGGCAGCCTTCGATCACGGCGCCTGGAAGCCTTGGTTTCCGGTGATTGATTATGATCGCTGCACGAATTGTATGCAGTGCCTGAGCTTTTGTTTGTTTGGCGTTTACGGCGTTGACGATGACAATAAGCTTCAGGTGCAGAACAACGATAGTTGTAAGACAAATTGTCCTGCTTGTTCGCGAGTCTGTCCCGAGGCGGCGATCATGTTTCCTAAGTATCGGACCGGACCGATCAATGGTGATCGCGTCAATGCGGCGGATTTGAATCGGGAGAAGATGAAAATCGATATCTCCTCACTTCTCGGTGGTGATGTTTACCAGATGCTGCGAGATCGGAGTGAAAAGGCAAAATCCCGCTTCTCTAAGGAACGCAACCCGGACAAAGCGCTCAACGAGCGGAAGAAGTGCCTGACTAAGCTGGCGAAAGCGGGGGATATCCCTGAGGAGGTCTTGATGTCGCTGCCGGAACCGGATGAGATCCAGCGCCGCGCGGAAGAAGCTGCCGCGAAGGCTGAGGCTGCCATCGAGGCTAACGCGAAAAACAATTAATTTTCACCCCGATTCTCATGGAAAAACAACACCTGATCAAGCGAGTGGAAGAACTCCGGCAACAGTGTCGGTTCGGGAAGCTGGCTTGGCAGGGATTGCGTTCGAGTCTTAACGGTATGGACAACGAACGAGCGTTTTTCTACATCCACGCCCTCTTGGACCGGGCGCGAATGGTGTCTCGCTTTTTGTGGAGCGATGGTGACCAGGATGAGGAAGCAAGTGTGGCGACCCGTGAGGCGCTGAAGGTGTGCGATGCGTCGCTGCTCGCTCATGCGGAGCTGAAAACCTTTGCTGATGCGACATCCGTTCAGTTTGATCGATGGTTGGGGGGCTTGGATCAGTTCCACTACGTCGGCATGAATATCATGCCCCAGGGCACGATGTCCGAGTTTCAACAGGATGCCTTCCTGAGAAGTTATGATCCAGAATTGAATCAGTTCCGTTGGTATGATCGCTCGATTGATGTGAGAAAGATTGCCAATGCCTTGCGCGATCTCGAATCCGTGGCAGACTCTTGGCTTAAGCGGCAGTAGATGGGTTTTGAAACGACTGATGATTCAATAAAGAAGAAGCTGCCGCCATGTTACCCCAACTCGCCTACCGAATCCTGCGCACGACGGATCTCCGAGCCCTCTGGAAGTTCTCGTGGAACTTTGGCGTTCGGGGAATGTTATCGGTGGAGCGTTTCAAGCGCCGCTTGAAGAAGGGCGAGTACTTTCCTCCTTTCATTTACGTTTCCATTATCAATAGCTGCAATCTTCGCTGTCAGGGCTGTTGGGTTGATGTCGCAGCCCCGCGAAATAGCATTGATCTTGAATCGATGAATCGTTTGATCACCGATGCTAAAGCCAATGGGAATGTGTTTTTTGGGATCCTCGGTGGCGAGCCCTTCATGCATCCTGAGTTGCTGGATATTCTGGAATCCCATCCGGATTGCTACTTTCAAGTTTTTACCAATGGCCAGTTTATCACCGACAAGATTGCGGCGCGGCTGCGGCGACTTGGCAATGTGACGCCTCTCATCAGCATTGAAGGACGGGAGATGGTCAGTGACGAGCGGCGCGGAAAAAAAGACGTGCTGAACAAAACACTTCGTGGACTGGACAATGCGCTCAAGCACAAAG
This sequence comes from uncultured Verrucomicrobiota bacterium, assembly GCA_913061285.1. Lineage (GTDB taxonomy): Bacteria > Verrucomicrobiota > Verrucomicrobiia > Limisphaerales > AAA164-E04 > UBA2970. The sequence goes on from CAJXVR010000104.1 coordinate 13,035, forward strand.
TGCTCACCGGCGTCGCCACCAGCGTTTGCCAATCCAATATCGACGATCTCCTGAGCGAGAGCTGGTTGAATGAATTGATCAAGCGCGGCGTCCATTATGTTTGGTTCCATACCTATCGGCCGGTGGGGCCGGAGATGAACACACAGTTGGGATTGAGCCAAGAGCAGTTGGTAGCGGTGAGGCGATTCATCGTTAATATGCGGGCCAAGATGCCCATCGGGATCATCGACGCCTACTATGACGACAAAGGACAGGCCCTCTGTCCGATGTCCAACGGTGTGAGTCATCATGTTAGCCCCAAGGGCGATATTGAACCCTGCCCGATCATTCAATTTTCCAAGGATTCGATTCATGATTCGCGGGGAATTTATAAGACGATCCGCGATTCTGAGTTTTTGGCGGACTTCCGCAAGCTATCGGCGGAGTCGACCCGCGGCTGTGTTGTCCTGGAACGACCGGATCTCGTTAAAGACCTCGTTCAGAAACATGGCGCGAAAGACACCACCGTCCGCGGCACCGCGCTTCAGGAACTTGAGGCGATGAAACCCCGCTTTAGCCAGTGGTTACCAGGGGAAGAGATTCCCGAGAAACACTGGATGTACCGAATTGCTAAACGGTTTTGGTTCAACGACTTCAATGCCTACCAAGGTTTGGATGCGGCTGGACCACGGCATCAAACCACCCAAGGTGGGCCGGAATCAAAGCTAGACGCTCCCTCGAGCCCAGCGCATAATGCTGGGCGTAAGCAAGTTGTAACGAAATCGTAAACCCTCTTGTCAGTAGCACAAATGTCTTCCACGGAACTGACCCTACCGCGCCCGGTGCCGCAGCAGCAATTTAGAGCACCTAAGAAAGGGCTGCCTCAGACACCAGAGGAACGGAACGAAGTCCTCCTCACGGTGAGACGTTACGTCGCTGAGTTCAATCCGGTGCCACCGCTACCGGTCGAAGAGCTTAAGATCCATGCGGATCGGATTATTGAGGCCAACCGCTACGAACCCATCTATCGAGATTACATCGGTGTTTTGGTGAATAACGAGATGTGGCGCGAGACCTTGGCCGCCGTGCCCTATGAGCGCCGTTTGTTGCTACTCCCTAAATGTCTCCGCGTGGAAAGCCGTTGTCCGGCGCCGTTTGATGAATTTGGTCTGCTTTGCAAGTCCTGTGGTCTTTGTTCGATTCAAGATCTCCAGGCCGAGGCCGAGCGCTTGGGATATGCCGTCTTGGTGGCGGAGGGCTCAGCGATCGTCATGTCCTTGATTCAGACGGGTAAGATCGAAGCGATTGTTGGCGTCAGTTGTATCAGTGTCTTGGAACGTGCTTTCCCTTATATGGAAGCGGCCGCGATTCCTGGTGTGGCGATTCCACTGCTCCAAGACGATTGCATTGATACCACGGTGGATTTGGATTGGATCTGGGATTACATCAATCTTTCCAGTGACGACAAGACGCGGCGAATGGACCTCGGAGCCTTGCGCGAAGATGTGGATTTTTGGTTTAGCCCTTCCACCCTGAATCTCGCCATGGGAACCGTTGATGGGCAGACGGAAAAAATTTCTCGGGATTGGCTGATGCGAGCCGGAAAACGCTGGCGTCCTTTCTTGACTGCCTCTGCCTTCCAGGCCCTGGCTGAAGAACCCGGTTCCGCTCTTCCTGAAGATGTGCGTAAGGCGGGGATCGCTGTGGAGTGTTTTCATAAAGCTTCATTGATTCACGACGACATTGAAGACAATGACGCTCAGCGCTACGGTGAAAAAACCTTGCACGAAGAACACGGCATTCCCGTCGCGATGAACGTGGGCGATCTGCTTATTGGTGAGGGCTATCGCTTGCTCGCAGGCTGTAAGGTCTCTGCTGAACAGCGGTCTCTGATGGTGCAAGTCGCGGCTGAAGGTCAGCGACGACTGTGTCAGGGCCAAGGTGCGGAATTGTGTTGGGCTCAGGACCCACAACCCCTTTCGACCAAAGAAGTGTTGGATATTTTTCGGCGCAAGACAGCGCCGGCCTTCGAAGTAGCCTTGCAGCTGGGAACGATTTACTCTGGAGTGGAAACCTTTGAGTCCGTCCGCGAGGTGCTTTCCAGTTACAGCGAAGCGCTCGGAATCGCCTATCAGATCCGCGATGATTTGAGCGACCTGGGCGAAGGCGGCGATACCGATGACATTGCCGGGCTGCGACCCAGCGTGCTGCTTGGGATTGCTTACGAGAAAGCCAAGGGCGACGAAAAGGAACTGTTGGCAAAACTTTGGCGACGAGAGGGAGAGATGGCTCCTAAGTCTGCCGAGATCGAAGCGCTCTATCGCAAGTTGGGCGCTGTGGAGCGAGCAGAAGCCTTGCTTGAATCTTACAAGGAAGAAGCCATTCGCTCGCTTCGAGCCCTAGAGAACCCGAGTCTCAAGGGATTGCTCCGTCGGGTCATTGGTAAGATCTTCAATGATACCGAGATCAAAGGGTGGTGTGGCGAGTTTGAGGAGAAGAACCTCAACGCTGAAACTATCGTGGCGAAGTCAGTTCCCAAGCTGGAAGAGCGTCTCGCGGCGACCGCTTCCTAAACGTCCTTAGTGGCTTGAGTCTACGACTCCAAATGCTACAAGTGGCGCGGCTGGCGCCACGAGTTCTGGATGATGCGACTGAGCTGGTCGCGTCTTTTGTCCAAGGGCAACAGAATCCCGATGGCGGCTTTCGCGATAAAACGGGCAAGAGCGATCTCTACTACACCGTCTTCGGTATCGATTCGGCGCTCGCTCTGCAAGTGGATTTAGACAAGGCCCTGCTGCGGCAGTACCTTGCTTCATTCGGGGGAGGGGAAAAACTCGATTTTGTTCATCTCTGTAGCCTCATTCGCTGCCAATCCATTGCGGGTCTTGAAGCGAATCAGTCGAGTGCATTCTGTGCTCGGCTCGATTCATTTCGGGCAAAAGATGGAGGTTTTAACCCCAAAGAAGGATCTGCCTTCAGCACCGTCTACGCGAACTTTCTCGCCTATGCGGCCTATCAGGATCTCGGGAGAACCGTTCCTGAGATGCTCAAACTGGTTCAGTCATTCAAGCACCTTGAAACCGAAGGGAGCTGGGCGAACGAGCGGCACGTGAAGACGGGAGCGACCCCGGCGACGGCGGCTGCGGTGTCTGTCTTGAACGATCAAGCCATGCCCATCAGTGATGACGTGGGACAATGGCTTGTGTCTCGCCTCCATCCCATGGGAGGATTCCTCGCCGCCCCGCAAGCGCCCGTGCCCGACCTCCTTTCGACTGCAACCGCCCTACATGCGTTGGCGGGACTTGAAGTATCCTTTAAACCATTCAAAGAACTCTGCCTCGACTTCATCGATTCCCTCTGGACCAACGAAGGCTCCTTCTACGGTCATTGGCAAGAAGAGACCCTCGATTGCGAATACACTTACTACGCACTCCTAGCTCTCGGGCATTTGAGTGTAGGGTAAGCGGGCTGGCGAAGTCGTTTTTCTTCCGGCTCTGCAAAAGTCTTCTCGTCCAAGTTCGTCCGTTTTCCTCGGAGCCGACGGCCGAAATTATATGAGTGGCCCTGGCTCGATCGTTCGCTTTGAATTTGAAGGTGGCGGGGTTGGATAAACCACGGGTAAAAACCAACCCCGCCCTAGGTCCCAGGTCAGGTCGAAAGGCGGATTCAAGCCTGACCGGAGATTGCGTGTGCCGTATCAAGAGGAAGCATTAGAGCCCCGGTTGTGTGACGACAAGAGGGAATGATCGCGGCTTCGCTTCTAGGTCGATCTTTGCGAGATTCCGAGTGGAATGGCCAATTGTGGATGGGTGACCGAAATTCGGAGATTCCAAGTCCCAATCAAAATCTGTGACAAGGGGTTCATGGCTTTTTGGGGGGCGGAACGACGAGGATGGGGCGGGTCGCGCTCTTGAGGAGGGATTCCGTCACGCTTCCGACCACCCATTTGTGGAGGGTTGAGTGGCCGTGGGATCCAACGACGATCGCGTCGGCCTTGTGTTTGTCAGCCAGTTTGTTGAGGGTTTCTACGGTGTGCCCTTGAACCAGGAGGGGGGTGACCTCGATCCCAGCATCTCGAAGCCAGCGAGCCGATTCTTGTAGGGTCTTGTGTTCACGATGGAGCCGCTCGGCTCGGTCGTCTCGAACGTGCGCAGGGCCGGCGTCGTAGCCGACGAAATCTGGGTCGGGGGCGGCGACGTGTACGAGCCAAAGGTGGGCTCCATCGGTGCGTGCGAGTTCAGCGGCGGCTTTGACGACGGATTGGGCTCGATCGGAAAAATCGATCGCCGTGAGAATATTTTTCATACGGACTGCTCTTTGAGGGTTCTCTTCGTGGAAACTCTAAGCGGTATCGTCGTATGGCGCTTCCTCGATCTAGCTGAGCTGTGCCCCTATTTAGGGTTCTTCCCGATTTGCGGGCGACCGACGTTGCTTTGACCACGGATCTCTCTGATGGGCACGGATGAATCCCCGTGTTTGTATTCCTTCACGCCCCCTGTGCCGTCGGAGATGATCAGCGTTTGGTTGGGATGATTTTTTGATTGGGCCGGGTGGCTTGAGAGGTGAGACTAGGGCGGTTTTAGTATTAGGGAAAGGGTGATTGAAATGAAGCATGCCGTTGTTGATGACGAAAGGCTCGTAGAGCGTGGGCCTGGCATATGGTCTCTCTGTGAACCCTTCAAGCTGTTGGGGGCGAGCTTTGGGCGCCGGATGGTGATCGTGTCTCGCAATGGACTCACGGGAGTTTTTTCACCGAACCAGGATCTGAAGCGCACGATGGATACCGCTTTCGGAGAGTCGTTTCAAGTGGACTGCCTGATTGCTCCCACGGCGTTCCATGATACCTACTTTGCTGAGGCGGTCTCGAGTTACCCTGATGCCAAGCGATTGGTTTCGGCGGCGTTTCCTTCGGGCGTCGATGATACCGCCGAGATCCATCAATCCTGGCCTGATGCTTGGAAGGAAACCCTGATTCCCTTCGCGATCGACGGGATGCCGAAGATTCAAGAAACGGTGTTTTTTGATAAGGAAACGAGCACGCTCGTGGTGAGTGATTTGTTCTTTAACTTTGATGAGAATTGGGATCTGTGGACCAAGACCTTCACTCGGATGGTTGGGGCCTTTGGGGAACCGCGCATGAGTCGCCTCTTTCGTCTGTGCATCAAGGACAAGAAGGCCTTGAAGAAATCAATGGAACCGCTTCTGGAATTGCCGGTAGAGAATATTCTTCCGTCCCACGGGAAGGTCGTGCTGGGGAGTGGGCGTTCCGTCTTGTTCGGTTTATACGAGCGAGTGTAGGACGAGGTGATGTTCGTGAGTTCTTTTTGCGACGAAAGTAAGCTATGAAGTATCGAGAGTTTGGGAAGACGGGCTGGCAGATCTCCGAGGTAGGTCTGGGGTGTTGGCAGCTTGGGGGCGCTGACTGGGGAGACGTGTCGGACGAGCGTGCCTTTGATGTCTTGGCGGCGGCCTTGGATACCGGAGTGAATTTCTTGGATACGGCGGATGTCTATGGTTTGGGACGAAGTGAGTCGCTGATCGGGGCCTTCCTCCGGGAACGCTCTGAATCGGTCTACGTTGCGACTAAGCTTGGGCGATTTCCTGAACCAGGTTGGCCGGAGAATTTTTCGTACAACACTATCAAGGCTCACGTTGAAGCGTCGCTGAAACGATTGGGACGGGAGCAAATTGATTTGATTCAGCTCCATTGCATTCCAAGTGAGGTGCTTCGTGAAGGCGAAGTCTTTGATTCGTTGCGTCGGATCAAGGCAGCGGGATTGGTTCGAGAATTCGGTGTGAGTGTGGAAACAATGGAAGAAGGCGCGCTCTGTCTGGCGCAGGAGGGCTTGGTCTCGCTCCAGATCATCTTCAACCTCTTTCGCCAGAAACCCATTGAAAAGCTCTTCGAGGACGCGGCGGCGAAGCGGATTGGCTTGATTGCCCGCCTGCCTTTGGCGAGCGGATTGTTATCAGGGAAATTCACTCGGGAGACCCAGTTTGAGGCATCAGATCATCGCCATTACAATCGGGATGGGGCGCAATTCAATGTGGGCGAGACATTTGCGGGCATCGAATTCAAGACGGCTGTGGGATTGGTGGAGAAAGTTCGCGAACGGGTGTCAAGCGAGCAAGGTTTGGCGGACACGGCCCTGCGTTGGTGCTTAGATCATCCGGCGATCTCAACGATTATTCCTGGGGCCAAACAAACGGCTCAGGTCCAACAGAACTGTGCTGTCAGTGATCTGCCGCCCTTATCAGCGTCAATTCATCGTTCCTTGGAATCGCTATATCATAGCGAGGTGAGTGGGGTGATTCGTGGTCCCTACTGATCGGGCCTTAGGTCTGGAAGAGGGACTGAAAGGTGGCGTCTAAGTTTGGATAAGCGAAGGAGTAGCCGGCTTGCTCAAGGGCGCTGGGAATGGCTTGGCAACTTCCCAGAAACATCTCCTTCCCCATTTCACCAAAGAGCGCCTTCACAGCGAGCTCAGGAACGGGAATCAGAGCGGGTCGTTTGAGATGTCTCGCTAGCGTCTTGGTGAAGATGGCATTGGTGACGGCTTGGGGGGCGACCATGTTGACCGGGCCGGAGAGATTTGGGTAGTGATGGATGAGGGAATCGATAATGCGGGGGATTTCTGGCGCTGCTATCCAAGGGAAGTACTGCTTTCCTGAACCAATGCGTCCGCCAAGTCCGAGACGGAAGGGCAAGAGCATTTTCTTGAGCGCCCCTCCGGAAGGATCGAGAATCACGCCAAAGCGGAGAAGCACGACGCGGGTGCTGTCGGTCCTTGCTTTTTGAGCTTCCCGTTCCCAATCGACACAGACGGAGGCTAAGAATCCTTTTCCAGCCGTGTGGGTTTCACGGCATTCTACCTCGCCCGTGTTCCCATAAAATCCGGTTGCTGAGGCGCAGAAGAATGTCTTTGGGGGATTCTTGAGTTGAGAGATGGCGGAGACAAGCTGTCCGGTTCCTTGGACCCGACTGGAATGGATTCTCGCCTTTTTTCGCTTGGTCCAAGGTCCGGTCGCGACGTTTTCGCCGGCGAGATGGATGACTGTGTCGGTCCCTTCCATTGCCTGGCAATCGAACCATCCCGTGCTGGGATTCCAGGCGACCCCGTTCGTGATCGAGCCGTTGGCAACAACCCGAGTGATCGGGAAAACCTGGGCGCCGGATTCCTTGAAGAAGCGCTTGAGTTGGGATCCGAGAAGGCCGCTGGCACCACTGATTAAGATCTTCACTTCGTGATGGGCGGAACGTTCTCTTGCAAGCGCTAGGGGGTTTTCAGCCCTAGGTTCTTAATCACCTGAGTGGTTGAGTAGGCCTTATTAAGACAGTAAAAATGAAGGCCCGGAACGCCTGCCTTTAACAGTGCTTGGCATTGTTCGGTGGCATACTCGATGCCGTATTCCACCACGGCTTCATCGTCATCTCCGATTTCCTCTAGACGAGCGGTCATCGCTGCTGGGATCTGAGCGCCACAAAGGGCCGTGAATCGGGTGATCTGTTTCTTGGAGAGAATGGGCAGAATGCCGGGATAGATCGGGATATCAAGCCCTGTTTGTTTCTGGGTGTAGTCGCGAAAATCAAGATAGTCTTGGTTATCGAAGAAAAGCTGAGTGAGGACGAAATCAGCGCCAGCATCCACCTTTGACTTCAGGTGGTCCCAGTCCGCTTGTTTCCCTGCTTTGCAGGCGATATGACCCTCTGGGAATCCGGCCACGCCGATCGAGAAACCGTCGAGTGAGCGAATGAGATCGACGAGCTGGTAGGAGTATTCGAAGCCTCCTTCCGTCGCTTGAAATTCAGTTGTTCCGGCCGGTGGATCCCCGCGAAGTGCGAGAATGTTCTTAATGCCCGCATCTTTAGCTTCGTTGAGATATGCCTTGAGTTCGGCTTCTGTCGCATTCACACAGGTGAGATGAGACATGGCTGTCAGGCCGTGCTTTTCTTGAATCTCACGGACGATGGCCAGCGTTTTCTCACGTGTGCTCCCGCCGGCTCCATAGGTGACCGAGCAGTAGTCCGGCTTGAGATCCATCAGCTTAGGGATCGTCCTATTCAGTAAGGAAGCATCGCCTTTTTCAGTCTTGGGCGGAAAAAACTCGATCGAGAATACGGGCCGATCTTCCCCTTGTGCTGCCCTGTGAATGTCGCGGATGTATTCCATCTTTCGAGAAAATTAGCGGAGCTCTCTCAGAAGGCAAGTTCCGCCTCGCGACAATCTTTGGCGGATACCGGCTTCTTGATCCTGATTGTCTTGCGAAATAGCACAAAAATGGCTTGAAAGATTGGGGGAACCTGGGTCAACTACCGGAAATTATGGCCGAACTCGAAAACAAATATCCTGAGAACGTTGGTGGTAAGTTCTACGTAGACGATCAATGCATTGATTGTGACCTGTGTCGCGAAACCGCTCCTGACAATTTTACCCGCTCTGAAGAAGGGGGCTATTCTTACGTGAAAGCCCAACCTGGCAATGAAGAGCAGGAAGAGTTGTGCAAAGAAGCCATGGAAGGCTGTCCTGTCGAAGCGATTGGCGAAGACGGCGCCTAGGCAACGAGCCTAGCAGATTTCGATGAATGCCCCTTGAGTGATACTCAGGGGGCCTTTTTTTTCGTCTCGCGCGCTTGAATTCGGTAGTTCTCCGCCGATTTCGTGTCCCTAGCGTCGATTGAGGATGGTTTCGCTCTCGTGGGGGAGGAGCGATAGGCGAATCCCTTTGTTCGTCTCAGTAAAGTAATTGATAGTCCAATCGGTAGGAAAGAGCACGACCCCCTGGTCATTAAGATCCCAAGCGATTCGGCTTCCAGTGGGGAGCTGAATCGAACTGACGTCGTCTTCTTTAAGCTCTGGTGGGAGCCAACGAATCGCCTCCCATGGGGTGGACTCGAGCCGCGATTCAGCGTTGTATTCGGTTTCCAAGCGGTATTGTACGACCTCGAATTGTAGTTGCCCGACCGCTGCCAAGAGCGGAATCCGAGTGGCCGTGTCCTTCAATTGCAGAACCTGAATAACGCCTTCTTGGAGCAGCTGGTCGAGTCCTTGCCGGAATTGCTTGAATTTGGCCGTGTTCGCATTGTGGAGGTAGGCAAAGGTTTCTGGTGTGAAGCGAGGGATTTCTGAGAATTTGACGCCCCCGGTGGCTGTCTCTTATACACATCTGACGCTGCCGACGAGCGAGCTAGTG
>CAJXVR010000105.1 GCA_913061285.1 uncultured Verrucomicrobiota bacterium
GCCCCAGTTTCGCTAGAAGCGCCATCGCCACTCCTGCCAAAGACTCCACCGCTCCCAGGAAAGGCCAAGGCGGTTATCATGCTTTTTATGGAGGGGGGGCCTGGCCACATGGATACCTTTGATCCCAAACCGACCTTAAGTCGCCTTCACAAGACGGAGTCGAAACTAACTGCTGGTCTGGCGAATGGGTTTAAGTTCTTTGTCGGTAGTCCTTTTTCCTTTCGAAAAGTTGGGCAATCGGGGATGGAAATGTGTGATCAATGGCAGCACTTGGCCGATCCTGATGTTGCCGATGAATTGTGTAACTACCGAGGATGTCAGGCGGAATCGCTGAACCATCCAGAAGCTCTGTTTCATATGAATACCGGAAGTCGGCTTGGTGGCGATCCCGGTTTGGGCGCCTGGGCCACCTATGGATTGGGAACCGTGAATCAGAATCTGCCGGGATATGTTGTCATGACCGAGTTGGCATTGCCACAGGGCGGGCCAGGGAATTGGACGAACGGTTTTCTCCCAGCCTATTACCAGGGAACACGCCTTCGCTCCACGGGATCGCCTATATTGGACTTAAAGTCTCCCAGTTATAAGGATCGGGGTCACCAACGGCGCGCCCTAGACGAGCTGGCGATGTTGAATCGAGAACACGAAGGCAAGCATCCCGATCACAAGGAGCTAGCCGCACGAATGGAATCCTATGAGCTGGCCTACCGGATGCAGATGGAGGTGCCAGATGTGGTGGGGATCGACGAAGAGCCGGAACATATTCGTGAGATGTACGGGCTGAACCAAAGTGAGACTCGATCGTTTGGTAAGCAGTGTTTGCTGGCGCGGAGGCTCGTTGAAAAGGGAACGCGGTTCGTGCAAATCTTTGCTGGTGGCTGGGATAGCCACGATTACTTAGAACGAGGACATACCTCGCGGATCAAGACCGTGGATAAACCGATGGCCGCCCTGATCAAAGACCTGAAGGCTCGGGGAATGTTGGATGAAACTTTGGTGATTTGGACCGGGGAGTTTGGTCGTACGCCGGATAATAACAAGCGGGGAGGGGTTTACTCTCTCGGGCGCGGGCATAATGCGGATGCGATGACGATGCTGCTGGCAGGCGGTGGAGTGAAGAAGGGGGCGATTGTAGGGGCAACGGATGAGCTCGGTGCGAAGGCAGCGGATGTCGTGCATCCTATTCGCGATTTTCATGTGACGTTACTACATTTATTGGGACTCGATGATAACAAGCTGACCTATTTTCACGGTGGTCGCTTTAAGCAACTAAGCCAATTTGGCGGTAAAGTAATTCCCGAGTTGATTGCCTAGTACTGGCCTCGAAGGTCTCATCATTCAGCTGCGATGGGAATCAAACTTGGTTTTGATCCCGTTAGGATGATTTGGCAGGCGCTTCGTTGTCTGCCGTGTTCAGCGACCGCTTTTTTCATGAGCGATTCAACGGAAGAATGGATGGTGCCAATCAGAGAGAGACCTGCGCAACGTTTTACCGGCTTATCATCCTTTTGAAATTGCCAGTGGAACTCGTGTCTTCGGCGCGGTGCTAGCCAAGGATCGATTCTCCTCGAGCAAAACGCAGTGTTCCCACCGCCTTCTGCGACTTTCATGACAAACCCTGTAGCAAATTGATTGCCTGGTTGGCGAGCATCACAATCGGCCAGTGGCTGCGTTGCCCCGCCTGCAAGTCTTGTTGCGACTCTCTGCGGAACCCTATGGATTCGTTGCCGTGCTGGTCTGTTCGGGGCTTGTGATTGCGTGCTTTTTGGTCAAGGAGCGAGCTCTTTGATTGGCGCAATGGCAATCTTTAAAGGAGATGGGGAAGTTCCAGGATCGACGTTTAGTTGTAGCATTCGATTCCAATTGACCGTTTGCTCAATCGATTGGAGCAACTGTCCGTCAGCATCTTGAGTTGTCACGCGGTAAGTCTCCCCCTGATTGTAAATCGCGGGAGTGCGGATTGCGATTGGTATGGGAGTTTCAAGACGCATTCCACTCTTCGAGAGTCCTGTGACTCGGATCCATTGGGATTCAGATCCAGTCCATCTGGGGATAAAGACGTAGCGCATGAAGCGAATCTCGCTTCCCTGATCAAACTGCACCGAGAGACGATCACTGGACAAGGGGTGGGCTTCGAAGGCCGTAGCGATCGCTTCTGCCATTCGCTCAGCACCGCGTTCGTTTGGATGAATGGTGTCTGCGTAGAACTCTTGATCGTGGCCGAGGGCGCGATGGACGTAGGCGATCCGGCATTGATAGCGAGTGGCGATTTCCTGAATCCCGAGATTCGCCCCGCCGATCCACCAATCCCGATTCTCGGGCCAGCGAAAGTCTGCGACGAGCGTTGTGAGGATGAGTGGCATGCTCGGTCTCTTGGCGCGAATCGTTCCCACGAGTTGCTCATAGCGTGCGATAAACTGCGCCAGCGAGTAACCCCAGTAGTGGTCGTTCACGCCCCACTGGATCACGAGCGCATCCGGGGCGTGTTGAAGGATGTCCGCTGCGTAGCTCGGCGCTTGTTGGCAAAGCGCTTGTCCACTGAGCGCGAGATTGACTTCGTAGGCTTCGGGGTTCTTCTGCTGGAGCAAGCGCGTCACGACTGTCGAGTATCTGGAGGTGTTCTGATCGCTGACGCCGACTCCTGCTGTGATGCTGTCCCCGATAAAGACGATCCTAGAGGGCTGCTCCGGCGCCAGCCTTGCCGGCGCATCTTTGGCCCCTAGCAAAGATGCTGAGAGAAGTGTGCTAATAACGACGGCGGCCTTCTTCATCTCTTTGTTCTGCTGGGCTAAGTCAATCTGTTCCTTCGATGTTGGGAGGGGGCGTGGATCCCATTTCAGGGGGTATCTATTTTAGTGAGAGATTTTTTTGGAAATCAATCGGGATGGAAGTTTCAGGGAGATATTTTAGCGACGAATCAAGAATCATGTTGCCCGACAATTGAGCGTTGAATGCTTCGGCTCCAGAAAGGAGTTGAAAGACGGTTTTTCCCAGGGAGAGAAAGTTGAGGTGAACCGGGATGGAAAGTTCTCCTGAACCCTTGCTTGAGAGATCGACCGATTGACCCGTCCTTCCGCTGGCCCATGTCTGTTCGTTGCCGCCGAATGCATACTGGAAATCCTTTAGCAGGAGATCGAATGCGTTTGAGTTTTCAATGCTAACGTTGAGATCAAGATCAGCTCCAGTGAGGTTGATGCCTCGTTTTGAGATCCCAATGTCTTTGATTTTGGGCGGGCGAATTACGGGGAGGGTGCCTGCTTTTGATACGGGGACCTTGACCATCCCAACGATCGGAATGTTGAAGGTGAGGTTGCCCTCGAGGGCGTAGTCGAATGTGTCTTGTTCGAGAATATTCGGAATTGTCGATGCGAGGTCTTGAAAGCTAACACTCATGGGAACTGAAACAACACTGTTTTGTCCCCCTTCGAGACGGACGGCATCGGTCTTGTTTCCGGAGATGAGTGATGTGTCACTTACTTGGAGGTCATAGTCGAAGCTGCTCATCGATAGGCCAAACATGTTTGGGTTCATGATGTCGAGATCGACGACCAGATCGAGGGCGGTAAAACTGGCTGTTTTCAGCCGGACGTCATCGGCTTTGACTGTCGGTAGTTTTGAGCTAACGGCTTTCTCAACGGTTTCGCATCCCGTTCCAAGAATGAGGCTACAAAGGAGAAATAACTGAGCTGCTTGATAGTGTCGGTTGCATTTCATGGGTGTTGTCTCGCAAATATTTCCCTCTTTGAGAAGCACTATTCGCTCGTTGAGGGCACACTTGCGCTTAGCTTCCGGGGGCGATGGCATTGCGCTGGATCTCCTTAGGTGACCTGAGCCGGCAGAGCCAGGTGGGGTGTTGCCGCCTTCGCGGAGCGAGATTACTGCGTACGGGAAAAATCTGATTCCAGCTGCTCGTAGTTATCCATAAGTGCGTTGAGGGCGTTTTGGATTTCGGTCATTCCGAGATCCAATTGCTCGATCTCTTCAACCATGGATTCAAGCGTGCTGGCAAACTGGGCAATCCGTTCTGCGTCTGCGGAAGACCGACTTGAGAACTGGGCAAGCTTTGTTTCGATGACCGCCTCGATCGCGTTGAGTTCGCTGACAATCGTCGCCAGTTGGGCTTGATTGATATCTGCCTTGTTGAGGGAGGTCGTGAGAGGTAGGGAACTGGTAGCTTGTTCCGTTTGTTGGCGGTTATTCGATCTCACCTCGTCGCTCAGCCGGCGGAGTTCCTGCCTTAGCTTATAGTTATCGACGGTGAAGAAGATTACCATCAGGCCGACGATGCTCCATGTGACTGTTGATGGTCTAGGCTTGCTGGAAGGGCTGCTTGATTCAGTCGGCATGTTTGGTGGATCTGCTAAAGATTGTGACTCAAGCGGATGTGCGAGCTTAGAATACCAAATCCGCTCATCGCAATGAGGGCAATCCCCTGCCTTGCCCTCGGCCTCGGGGACGTAGTCGACAGGGCGCTTGCAGCGAGGGCAATCAATCGTTCTACGAGCGTTCATTGGATCGTCGGTTTCTCTAATGGCAGACGTGACGGTCGCTGGAAAGGTTTCAGCAATTTCGAAGAAACTTTTCTGGTCGCGATGCGAATACCAAAGACTCAACAAGCATTCGCGTAATCGGCGAACTGCGGGGCTTGTTGAGGCAGGAGTAAAATCGAACCTACTGTTCTAGAGACGTGGGCGTGGTGGTTTGACGGGACCTTGAGAAGGTAGCAGTCCCGTGGCATTGATGCGCCGCTTGTAGACTTTGTCGTTGCAGGTCGCGTAGAGCGTATCGAGATGTTTTCCTCCAAAAGTGATATTGGCGAGCCAGGCATCTTGGGGCTTCTTTATGATGAGATGGACGCGGCCCGGTTGATCGCAGACTTGGATTCCCAGTTCGGTTGCCACATAGACACGTCCTTCGGTATCGACCGTCATGCCGTCGGCATTGGTTTGTTTTCGTCCGAAACCTCGATGGAGGTGGAAGAATGGTTGTTTGTAGGCGAGAGAACCATCGGCTTGAATTTGGAATGAATAGGAGAATTGCCCTCGCATGTCGGCGACGTATAGGAGCGTTTGATCGGGGGAGAGAGCCAGGCCGTTGGGGAATTCGATACCCGTGTCGACAACTCGCGTATTGAGTGCGGCATCGACGTAGTAGATCCGTTTGTTGTTCGGATCTGTGAAGTATCCGTCGTTGGTCCGGACAACCAGGTCATTGCTGGTGACATCATTGATGATGGCAGATCCTGTCCCGTCAGGAGCGTAGGCGGTGATTTGCCGCTTGCCACTGGCGCAGGCGAAAAGCGTGCCATCAGCACCAAAGACCAGGCCGTTGGCTCGCCCCGTGTTTTCAGCGAAAAGGCTGACCTGATCGTCGAGACCGATTTTGAAGATCTTGCTGTTGGGGATATCTGTGAAAAACACCTCTCCGTGTTCATTGACTGCTGGCCCTTCTGTGAATCCATGACCGTCGCTCACGAGTTCCCATTCTTCCCCGGGAATTAATAGTGGCATTCTTCGAGACGGCGTGATTCCGGGTTTGATTGGGCTTGGGTGATCTCGCCATAACCAGCGAAGGGCTTCCGGCATGATGGCTGCCGCGTGCTTACTATTGTGACCACCCTTACCCCACAGGTGTTTGACATCATAGCCGGCCCATTGGAGAGATGAAAGCATGTCTTGGTTGGCTATCCACCAACTTCCAGGATAGATGTTGAGATCTGAGCTGCCGTCCTGGAGGAAAATTCGTAGCGGTTTGGGTTCTGTCTTACGGATCAAGCTTGGGAATGCGTTCCCTCCGCGCAATCCGACGTACGTTCCGATCGTGCTGAGAACGCGCCGAAAGGCGTCTGGTCGCTCCCAGGCAGCATTGAAAGCGCAAATGGCCCCAGAGCTAGCGCCTCCAATGAGTCGGTCATTGGGATCTTTGCTGAGATTGTAGGATTGACTGACTTCCGGGAGAAGCTCTTCGAGTAAGAATCGAGCATACTGGTCGCCAAGGGCGTCGTACTCGTAGCTTCGGTTGAAGCGCGGCTGAGCCTCCTCTGTGGGAGCGGGAACAACACCTGGGTTGATGAAAACGCCGATCGTGACTGGCATTTCCTTTGAGTGGATGAGGTTGTCGAAAACCGTGGGAAGTTTCCATCCTCGTGCCCGATTGAGCCCATCCTGAATAATGCTGACACAAGCGGGTTTTTGGGGAGTGTATTGGGAGGGAATGTAAAGCCAGTAGTCTCGTTCTGTTCCCGGGAAGACCTGGCTCTTGAAAGGGAATGGGCCTTCAATTTTACCCTGTGGGACGCCGTTCTTGACCTTTGAATCAGGATGGATCGGATAGGACTCTTGGGATTGAGCTCGGAGCGAGGGCTGAATGAGGAGGCCCAAGGTGGCGGCAAGCCCGAGAACGAGGGATCGAAGATTCATACGGCGTAGCGGGTGTTTTGAGAGATGGTTTTTTGGGGCTATTTTTGTGGGTTTTCGTACCAAACGACATTCTTGGACGCTCGACCTCCGATAATGAGATCGAGGTCATTGTCCTGGTCCATATCAAAGGCACGAATGTCGTATGCCTCTTGATCGACGGCTACACGGTGGTTGGTGAAGGCGCCGTGACCATCGTTTTCAAACCACCAAGCTTCCTTGGATCCGAAAGCGCAGGTTGCGGCATCGGTATCCCCATCACCATCGAGGTCGAGGGCAATGAGGGAGTGAGGTTCTTTCAGAGAGGGGTGAATTCCATGTAACTCCCAATTGGGTGCTTCAAACCAAATGACGCCTTTTCCGTGGCCGCGGCTGGCGATGAAATCTGTCTTGCCGTCTCCGTTGACGTCTCTGGGGTGAATGTTGGTGGCCCCTCTCTGACTATCAGCGATGAGATGTTTCTGCCAGGGGGCTCTTGGGTTCTCCGGGGCTTCCCACCAAGCGAAGTAGTTTCCTGTGGGGGAAGGAAGTCCCTTGGCTCCTGTTGCTGCGTCTGGACGCCCATCACCGTTCACGTCGCCCAGGCCGAGGTAGTGGGTGAGGCCTGGGGCATCATTTTCAGCAAAAACATGCACCGGCCAATTCTTGGCAGCACGAGGGTTGCTCGGGATGGCTAACCAGGCGAGGGATTCCGGGTGTTCGGTATTAACTGGTTGCGCGCTGTTGGCGATGAGATCGATTCGTCCATCGTTATCGACATCGCCTCGTAGGACTCCATGAATGCCGTTTAGCTCTGTGCTGATGACCCGAAGTGGCCACTTTTCCGTTAGTGGTTGATCGGGTTGTTCAAGCCAGACGAGGAGTCCGGGTTGGTAGCGGGCTCCGATGTAGTCCAGGTCGCCGTCTCCATCGACATCAAAGGTTTCGCTGTGGATGAAATTGTGCCCTTTGGTTTCGTCGAGGATGACTTCTTGCCAATCGGGCGCAACGAAGAGCCGCGTCTTTTGTCCGCTATTCGAAATGATATCTGGGAGTCCATCCTTGGTATAATCTCCAGCGATGGCAGTGTTGGTATGAAATCCCGTGTGGACTTCGTGTTTCTTCCAATCTGCTTGGAGTCCTTCCGTACTCGAAATCGCTAAGAAGACAGCGATGGATAGTCCGCTTTGCAAGGCTTGAGATTTGATGGGCTTCATGCTCTCTAGGAAGCCCTTTTTCGGTGGGATGGTCAACGGTGAATGTCACATCGTCCCCCTCCGAGGGGGGGGATGTGGCCTGTTGTTCTCTGGGCGAAGTGACGGGGGAATCGGAGGGAGTCCATCGCTCGTTGGATTGGAAACCTCCGCGAGTCTTCAATCGCCCGGGGGGGCGATCCCGCGTCGCCCCTCGTGTCCAAACCAACCGTTTCCCGTAGTGGCGATGGCTGAGGTAGCCCTGCGCTCCTAGCCGTTGGTATTGGGTCTCACCGAAAGGACCGGGCAGCTGGCATGGCGGACGACGTTTTCAGCGGTGCTTCCCATGAGAAGGTGCTCAAGCCCGCTATGCCCGTGGGTGGCGATGACGATCAAGTCTACGTTCGTTTCCTTAGCCACTTCAGTGATGACGTGGTGGGCTCGTCCTGAACGATGGATTCCCGTACTCTTGAATCCACTGTCTCGCAGGGCCTTGGCAAGCTCTTTGATCTTCTTGCTGGATTCGTCACTGTATTGGGCTCTGAGTAACTCGACATCTATGGGGCCGAAGGTAGCGATTTCACCGTAGTTCGTTTCATCGGCATACACCACATCGATTCGGGCATTGAAGGCGGTCGCAATAGGTTGGGCATAGGCGAGGGCCGCTTCAGAGAACGAAGAGAAATCAATCGGAACTAGGATTCGTTTGATCCTTGCCCTGCTCAGTCCGCGTGGAAGTTTTTTTGCTGAGGTGTTCGAGCTCTTCTTTTTTGTGTTTGCTTGCTTGGCTTTCATACAAGGTCACTATTCCTCACGGGGCGATTTGTTGCTTCCCGTATTGTGCTTAGGGGTGCTCGTTAATTGGTTCTTTGTGCCGATGCCGAGGGCTCGTGCGGTTGGGTGCCAAAGGCCCGCAGAACGGCAGCTCTCGAGCGTTGACGTTAGCGAACGACTTCGCCGGAGGAGTTGATTTCTTAGGATCATGGGGCGCGATTCACGTTTTCCGTTTGCTGCGGTTTCCTGAGATTGATTCTTCATCGTTATGATACTAACTCCTGGGTGAAGATGAACCCTTACGATCCTTGCTTTCCATTGGTCGGATCTTGCTCTGATGATGGCTTGCTGGGCTCTTTCTCGCAGAAAACGGAAGAGGTTTGGCAGCAAGGATTGCTTCTTGCTGAGCAAATCAGGGTAAGAATTCCAAGGCTCCTTTGTGGCACCTTATTTCGATGGCCGCTTTGACTGCTCCATTTTCTTTCTCTCAAGGATGTGAAACGATCGGGAGTAGCGTTAGAGTTGTCTTGCCGATGAAAGACTATGGACAGTTTAACAAACAACAACTCGTTTGCGAGCTAGAGCAACTGAGCGCTCTGCTAGAAGAGAATTCTGATGAGGCAAAGGCTCGCTTGCAGAGCATTTTGGATACCGCTGTGGAAGCAATCATTTCAATTGATGAATGCGGCTTGATTGAAGATTTCAATCCGGCGGCCGAAAAGACGTTCGGCTACGACCGTAGCGAGGTTGCAGGAAAGAACGTGAGCATACTCATGCCTGAGCCGTACCATTCTCAGCACGATGGTTACCTGGACTCATTCAAGAAAACGGGGCACGCCAAAATTATTGGCATTGGACGTGAGGTCGTCGGTCGGCGAAAAAATGGGGATGTGTTTCCGATGGAACTGTCGGTGAGCGAGGTGCGCACTGCGGACCGTCGTTTTTTCTGTGGCTTTGTAAGGGATATTTCAGAGCGGAAGGAGCTCGAACGTGAGATTCTCGCCATCAGTGATCGTGAGCGCACGAGGATTGGACAAGATCTTCACGATGACTTAGGGCAGCAACTGACCGGGGTTGAATTTATGTGCCAAACCCTGGAACAAACCTTGAGTGCCAAGGGAATAGGAGAATCAGCGGCCGTCGATGAAATTGGGCGCCTCGTTCGTGCAGCCATCGCCCATACTCGCCGGCTTGCCCGTGGCTTGTCTCCGGTCATTCTTGATCCTGGGGGATTGATTCCAGCCCTCGAAGAACTCGCTGAGATCACGTCAAGGCAATATGGAGTTCAGTGTGTCTTTCATTGTCCCCGAGGGTTTCCCGTTGATGATGAACAGGCTGCAGGGCATTTATATCGTATCGCACAAGAAGCCATTCAGAACGCTATGAAGCACGGCAAGGCAACTGAAATTAAACTATCTCTGACGAAGACCACGGAGCGATTGGCTCTTTGTATTCGGGACAATGGACGGGGAATACCTAAGAGACTCCCAAAGAATCATGGGATGGGACTCCGTGTTATGGGATACCGCGCTGGACTGATTGGAGGATCGCTGGCAGTGCAACGATTGGATGATGGGGGAACGACCGTTCTTTGCACGGTTCACCTAAAGGCACGATCTGCAAGTTATGAAATCTGAAACTCAAGAGGGAGCGGGCTCGGAAACGTATCGGATCCTCGTCGTCGACGATCATCCGATTACTCGTCAGGGCCTGGCACAGCTAATCAACTTTGAATCGGATCTGGAAGTTTGTGGTGAAGCCGATGGTGTGGCTCAGGCTCGAGCCTTGATTGATGAGCTCGGTCCCGATTTGGTGCTGCTTGATATCACGCTTCCTGATGGGAGTGGGCTGGAAGTGATTAAGGACACTCTAGCGATTCATCCGGATTGTCAGATTTTGGTTATTTCGATGCATGAGGAGGCCCTTTATGCCGAGCGCGTTTTGCGTGCCGGAGGGCGGGGGTATATCATGAAACAGGAGGGCGGGAAAAAGATCATGGAAGCAATTCGGCGGGTCCGCTCTGGAAAAGTATACCTGAGCGATGATATGTCTGCTCGTGTGTTAGAATCGCTGTCTGGGGGGAATTCAAATCGAGAGACAGTTCCCCTACAGACGCTAACTGATCGCGAATTTGAGGTTTTCGAGCTCATTGGGCAGGGCAAATCGACCAAGGCGATCGCGGAGCATTTGCACTTGAGTGTGAAGACCGTTGAAGTCCATCGACTAAATATGAAGCGGAAACTCCGCTTGGCTTCGGCATCTGATCTAGTGTCCTTTGCCATTCGTTGGGCGGAAACGGGGCGCGGATAGCTCGGCCCTGTTTTGCGGGGGTGCAGGGCTGCCATTGAAGCAATGGATCTGGGGTTTTCCGCAATATTCGGGAAGCCGCAAAGCATTGGAAAGCGTAGGATTATCTTGGATCGTAACTCGAACAAGAAAGGCCTACGCAATGAAAAAATCAAGTCGCACGATTTCGGCCAAGAAATCAGGATCAACCACTCGGGCAAGCGCTCCCAAACGGACGGCACGAGTCTCGGCAAAGCTTTGGAAATCTATCCTTGTCCCTACGGACTTTTCTCCGGCTTCCTTTAAGTGCTTAGACTACGCTTTTACCTTAAGCGAGATGTTTGGGGCTAAGCTTACGCTAGCCCATATCATCGTTCCGGTTGCCGCTCCTGATCTGGTCTATGGTCCGGTTTCGTGGGATGAGACTACCGCCACGGAAAACGCAATGAAGCGCCTCAACGAAATCAAGAAGGAACGGGCTGGTGACCGTGCCCGCCAAGTCAAAGTGCTCGTTCGACGGGGACATCCCTATTCCGAAATTGATCAAATTGCCAAAGATATTTGCTCTGATCTCATTGTTGTTTCAACCCATGGCCGCTCTGGCTTGCGCCATCTCCTCCTTGGGAGCGTCGCCGAGCGAGTTGTTCGCCATGCTCCGTGCCCCGTCTTAGTCGTTCGGGAGAATGAGCACGAATTCGTTCGCTGAGGCGAGGGGCTAGAGCTCTGTGCGGCGATATTCTGTGGGAGATACGCCCGTGATGTTTCGAAACACGCGATTGAAATGGGTTAGTGATTGGAATCCAACATCGAAAGCGATTTCACTGATTCGAAGGTTTGGATTCTGAAGCAAGGTTTTTGCCTTCTCAACCCGGACCCGCGAAACGTAGTGGGTGAAATTGAGTCCGGTCACTTTCTTAAACATTTTGCAGAAGTAGAACGAGCTGGTGTGGACTGCTTTGGCGACTCGAGAGAGAGGGAGTTCCTCGGTGATATTCTCTTCGATGTATTTTCTCGCTCTTGAAATGAAGACTGGCTCTGCGTTGTTTTGGCGAATGGCGAGTTGGTTGCTGATGCTCGAGAGGTGATCAGCCATGAACTTTAGAAGGCTTATCATGCTTTGATAGCGTTCTGGTTCGACATATCGAGTTTGGAGATAGGCATCTTCAAGGTTGCTGATATCGAGTTGGATTCCTTTTTTGGCCAGAATCTCTTGGGCACGTTTGAGATTCACTTTCTGAACGGGTTTGATGGCGACCTGCCCGGTCTGTAGAAAAGCGATCGTGCGTCCCTCGATCTTAACGGGGACCGCCGAGTCAATAAGTCCGAAAGGACATTCTTTACAGGCAGCCGTGTCCTGGGCTGCACTTTCGAGATCTTCTTGCATTTGAAGGCAGGCAGAGCAGCCATGGGGGCTCTCAGCGACGGCTTTACAGAAGGGACCTTCGTTCTTGACTCGATGAAGTGGGAGATTCCAATAGGTTGCCGGCCGAAGGGTGAGTGGGAGACCGGTGACGGAGCTGAATGAGTTTGAAAACTCTTGAAAGGTCTCAGATTCTCGCAACAGCTCGACAAGGTGTTTCTCCCGTTCTTGGCTTTTCTCGCCCGTCAAGTTGTCGTTGTCGACTCGATTGCTAGTTGATTCGATCGTGCCAAGGGTTGTGTTCGTGTATTTGGTTGCTTTCATCGAGATCAGATTACGACCTCGGGAAGTGCTCGACAATTGGGTGTGGTACTAAGCGTTTCTAAGGGTTGGGGAAAAGAGGGCTAAGGGAATCCCTTAGATTCCCTCGATTTTTCAGGGAATTTGGCTGTTTTTGGCTTCTTCATTGACAATTGAAGGGGAGCAACAGGCCGATGTGCCATTTGAAGAAAACTTAGGGCTCAAAATTGGAATGCCTAGTCCCATGCCCCTAAGGACTAACATCATTCCGGCTAACATCGCCAATCCTGTATGGAGCCATTGCCTGCCGATCGGGGGAAGTCGGGAAAAAAGGTGTTGGATGGCCGTGGTTCCGAGCAGAAGAGGTAGTGTGCCGAGTCCAAATGAAATCATGAGTACCGTTCCCAGGACGGGATGGCTTGTTGCGGCGGCGGCTGCCAGTGCGATGTAAACTAGCCCACAGGGCAAGAGCCCGTGACACATGCCAAGCCCCAGGTGGGCTAAGATGGGGTGATTCTTTAGTCTTACGTTGAGCTGTCGACTTAGAGCTCCGACCCAAACCGTGGTTCGATTGATTACGAACCGCGTGCGGGCGATAAGGGTCGTCGATAGGATGATTACCCCTAGAAGGATTGTAAGGGGTTGCTGCCATCCGATGAGGGAAAGTGTCTGCCCCAAGGAACCGGCGGTCAACCCGAGAAGCCCGTAGCTTGTGATTCGACCGAGGTGATGGAGGGCCATGGATCGGCTCTTGCTTGTTTCACCACCTGAAAGACGGGCAGCCGCGATGAGTAGGGGACCGCACATACCAAGACAATGAAGACTGCCGGCAAGGCCAAGAACGATACCGGATCCAATGTAAGGGAGGAGTTCGTTCATGCGATTGAGGGGGGAACCATGCTCTAGTGAATCGCTATCGTCTGCTCGGAGACGCGGAGTTCTTGAGTGAAGTAGAAGTCCTCTTGTTTGTGGGTCCAGTCGATTTTTACTCTCCAGAATCCTGGTTTGAGATTGGAGAGATCGATTTCTTGAGTCCCTCGCTCACTTATGGATAGTTCCCGGGTAACATCCTCGGCAACGTTGGCTGGATAGTAGAAATGGATTGTCCCTTGGGTCTCTGGATCAGCATGTTCGGAGGGGAGGGATAGGGTTACGCCTTTGGTGTTCAGATGGGGGGCAAGGCTTACCTGCTCTCCCAAGGCATTCGTTCGTGCCATTTTCTCCATTTGTCGCTCATACTCGATTTCCTGTTGATAGTAATCTCTCGCCACGAGCTCCACGTCATTCGAGCAGGCAATACTCACATAGGCAGCGAGTCCCGATGCGAAGACGATAAAGGTGGCGATAATGCCATAGGGCCAGAGGGTAGCCGAACGAGAATTCTGGGATCTAATCGTATTCATGCGTGGTATCTGCTTAGTTGGTTTGTGGGCCAATGAAAACCGTTGAGAGGGTTTCTATCTTCTCGCCGTCGGAATAAACACCGACGAGGAGATTGGTTTGTCCACTGGTGAGCGTCTGCGGCGCGAGTTTCACCAGTACGGAGGTTTTTGCGAGTGCTTCGGGTTCGACAAAAAGCTCCGTGCCGAGAACGCTGATTTCGCCCGGGAGATTCTCAAGTTTCAATTCGATCTGTTTTCGGTCGTGGGTCTTGTTCGCAAGTTTGAGGGTATAGAGATTGCTGAAATCTCCGTTAGGCATTGTTTGGTAGAGAGCTCCGGGGGCTCGGAGGAGACTTGTTTCTACAGGGCTCCGTGTGAAAACCAGTACGAGGAAGGTTGCGATCAGGGCAACGAGAATGGCGGAGTAACCGACGATTCGGGGGGTGAATTGAAGGGACTCACCTCGTTCTAGACCGTTCCTTGATGCATAACGAATGAGCCCAGTGGGCTGTTGGGTTCGGTTCATGACTGCATCGCAGGCATCAATGCAAGCAGTGCAGTTCACGCACTCCATCTGGAGCCCATCTCGGATGTCAATACCGGTGGGGCAGACGGAAACGCATTGGTGGCAATCGATGCAGGATCCGTGACCTGCCTCCTTTCTTTCTGTAGCTGATTGTTGCCGTTGCAGTTTGTGCCGGTCTTCGCCCCGCCTCTCATCGTAGGCCACGATGATTGTATTAGAATCGAGTAGGGTAGATTGAAATCGGCCGTAGGGGCAGATAAACGTACAGGCCTGCTCACGAAACCGGGCGAAGATGGAATAAAAGAGTAGGGTAAACAGGACCATTGCCGTGAGTCCTTTGAGATGGTTGAGCGGGTTGTCGGTGATGATTTGGAAAAGGGCCTCGCTCCCAATGATGTAGGAAAGCAGGGTGTTGCCGATAACGAAGGAGAGGCCAAAGAATATTCCGTGCTTTCCAAGGCGTTTGGTGATTTTCTCAAGCGTCCAGGGCGCCTTGTCTAAGGCTCGTTGCTGATGATCATTCCCGTCGATGAGATACTCAATTTTTCGAAAAACCATTTCCATGAGGAGAGTCTGAGGGCAGGTCCATCCACACCATAGGCGTCCGAAGGCAGCTGTGAATACAATGATCCCGGTGATGAATACCATCATTGCGACGGCAAAAATAATGCTATCTTGGGGCCAGAAAATTTGACCGAGGATGACGAACTTCCTGTCGATGATATTGAACATCAACAGAGGATTACCTTGGATTCGGACGAAGGGTCCGACGAACATGATCAGCAGTAGCAGCCAACTGACGTAGGTGCGAGCTTGATAGAATTTTCCCTTTGGCTTCTTGGGAAAGAGCCATTTGCGGCGTCCCGACGAATCCGCCGTCGAAAGGTGGTCGCGATAGTCGTTCCAGTTGATGTCCTGGGCAACGTCTTGAGGTGGGTGGGGTTTTTTGGTCGCTGAGTTTTTTTCTGTCGTCATGGTGCTGACGGGATGCCAGGCCTTAATCGTTCGTTGGACCTGGCATCCCGTCGTCGGGAGTTTCTAGTGGCTCTATTCGAAATCTGACGGTTCTTCAGGCCCCGTCGATTGTTGATCCTCTCGTGGCTTTGGATTGGGAGGGTTGGTTCCTCGGAGCGTGTAGATATAGCTTGCGACGGCGTAGATCTCCTTAGGTGGTAGCATATCTTTCCAGGCAATCATTCCCTTGACTGGGTTGCCGTCGATAATAATGCGGAGGTTCTCTGAAAAGGAGGCCCCATGAATCCAATAGTCATCGCAGAGATTCGGCCCAACGAGTCCCCCGCCATCATTTCTATGACAAGGAGCACATAGGTTGACAAAGGTTTGACTCCCTTGCGCGATAATGATTTCGTCGCTTGAAGGTTCGAGGGTATCGAGTTCCGCTTGGAATTTCTCAGCCGCCGCCGCCTTGAGCTTTTCTCCCTGCTTCATCTCCTCTTGGTATTCTTCAGCAGAGAGTTTCCCAATTCCTATCACATGATAATAGCAGAGATAGAACGCTGCGAACGCGATGGAAAAGTAGAACAACCATACCCACCATCGTGGTAGGTTGTTATCGAGTTCTTTAATTCCATCGGCTTCGTGTCCAAGGAGTAGCTCTTCCTCTCCTGAGAGAATCGTGACATCAGTGTTTGTTCGATCGTCGTTAGTCATGTTTCGCTAGATTTGACGGTGCGAGGTCGGAGTGATTGTCTAGTGGGAGTTGGCTCATGTTGTCCAAAAAGTCCCGGTTGAGTCGGAATGCCCAGCAGAGCATTCCGGCAAAGAATAGGAAGAATATGAGCAGCGATATGATGCCATAGCTCTCGATATTCATGACTTGTTCCAAAGCGTGCTTGATCATTGGTTGGCCTCTTCTTCGGTTTCGACCGCGATGTCTGTTCCCAGTCGTTGCAGGTAAGCGATTAGTGCGATGATTTCTCGGTCACTCTCGGCCTCGACCATTCCTTCGGTGAGGTTGGCTTGGATTTGAAGCGATTGAGCTTCAAGCTCAGCGAAGGCCTGTTCTTCGTAGCCTTCAGGGTAAGGAACGCCGACTTTTCTCAGGGCTCCGATTCTCGCGGGGAGGGAATCGGTTTTGAGTTCGTCTGTCAGCAACCATGGATAGGCTGGCATGATGGATCCTGGTGATGTTGAGCCGGGGGCATCCATGTGGCGGTAGTGCCAGGCGTCAGGATATTTGCCGCCCACTCGGTGAAGATCGGGACCGGTGCGCTTGGAACCCCAGAGAAAGGGGTGGTCGTAGACAAACTCGCCGGCCTTGGAATACTCGCCGTAGCGTTCGGTTTCCGAACGAAAGGGGCGAATCATTTGCGAATGACATCCCACGCAGCCCTCGCGGATGTAGATATCCCTGCCGAGGAGCTCGAGGCTGGTGTATGGCTTGACGCTCGAGATCGTTGGAACGTTCTCTTTGATAAGGTAGAGCGGGACGATCTCGACAAGGCCACCGATAAGAATCGCCACGAGTGACAGGGCTGTGAAGGTCACTGGTTTCGTTTCGAGCAGTCGGTGCCAGTGTTTCTCTTTTTGATCCGGTTTCTTCGCCAGGGCTGGGGCCTGTGCCTCTTGATCTGCGAGAAAGGTTCCGGCTTTGGCTGTGCGGTAGAGATTGTATGCCATCAGCAGGGTGCCAAAAATATACAGGGTTCCTCCAATCGCGCGGAGCCGATACATCGGGAGTAACTGGGTGACGGTTTCGAGGAAGTTCGGGTAGAGGAGATAGCCGTCTGCTGAGAATTGTTTCCACATGAGGCCTTGGGTGACACCACTCCAATACATCGGGACGACGTAGAACATCATGCCCATCACGCCGATCCAGAAGTGGTAGTTGGCGAGTTTGTTAGACCAGAGACGAGTTTGGTAGAGCCGTGGAAAGATCCAGTAGAGGATACTAAAGGTAAGAAATCCGTTCCATCCCAAGGCACCAGTATGAACGTGAGCAATAGTCCAATCAGTATAGTGAGAGAGAGCGTTGACACTCTTGATGGACATCATTGGCCCTTCCAAGGTTGCCATGCCATAGGCCGTTACGGCGACAACCATGAATTTAAGCATCGGTTCTTCCTGCAATTTATTCCATGCCCCACGCAAGGTGAGTAGTCCGTTGAGCATCCCTCCCCAAGAGGGAGCAATGAGCATGATGGAGAAGACCATGCCGAGGGATTGGGCCCAATCTGGGAGCGCCGTATAGAGAAGGTGATGAGGGCCAGCCCATATATAGATGAAGATCAAGCCCCAGAAATGAATGATGGAAAGTCGGTATGAAAAGACCGGTCGATTGGCCGCCTTAGGAAGGAAGTAGTACATCAGTCCCAGGTAGGGGGTTGTCAGGAAAAACGCCACGGCATTATGAGCATACCACCATTGAACGAGGGCATCCTGTACGCCGGCGTAGATGGGGTAGCTCTTAAAGGCGGTGGCCGGGATGGCGAGTGAATTGAAGATATGCAGAATTGCTATCGTGACCGCTGTGGCGATGTAGAACCATATCGCCACGTACATGTGGCGTTCTCGCCTTTTGATAATGGTGCCAAGCAGGTTGATCGTAAAAATGACCCAAACAATGGCGATAGCGATATCGATTGGCCACTCTAGCTCAGCATATTCTTTGCTCGTTGTGAGGCCGAGTGGCAGGGTGATGGCCGCGGCAACAATGATCCCATTCCATCCCCAGAAATTCAGCCAGCTTAATCGGTCACTGAACATTCGGGCTTTGCAGAGTCGTTGTAGCGAGTAGTAGATCCCTAGGAACATTCCGTTACCGACGAATGCGAAGATGACCGCGTTCGTATGAAGAGGGCGGATTCTTCCGAATGTGACCATTGCAAAGTTGAGGTTTGCCTCAGGAAGGAAGAGCTGGATTGCTGCCAATAGACCTGCGGCCATCCCGATCACGCCCCAGAGGACGGTCGCAATGCCGAAGGCTCTGACAATCCGATTGTCGTATTTGAAGGTATCAATGTTCATCGATTGCAGTTTTTTCTCTATCTAGTCTTTTGGTGTTCTTTCGTTAAAACGCGGTCTTCGTCATGAAGCATTCGAAGGGACGGTGTGTAAGTGTCATCGTACTGTCCGGAGCGCACGGCCCAGAGGAATGCTCCAAGAAACCCCAGCGCAACGAGCAGGCCTAAGCTTATTAGAAGATTGAGGACGCTCATTGTTCTTCTGATTCGAATGCTTGGTTTCTTGTGAGATTGAGTCTCCCTGCCATCCATGCCGTGGCGCTTGTGCTAAATGCAATGATGGTGATGGAACTTAGCGGCATGAGGATCGCGGCCAGGAGTGGAGTGAGTTTTCCGGTCGCTGCGAGTGTTACTCCAATCAGATTGTAGGCGAGCGAGAGAACAAAGCTTATCTTGATGATGGCGACGGTTGCCTTCGAGTATTGGAGCAGTTGCGGTAGGCGTGCGAGGCTCGGGGCGCTCACAATGACGTCGCTTGCGGGAGAAAAGTGAGAGGTGTTTTCGGTGACAGCAATGCCAACGTTGGCCTGCTTGAGGGCTCCAGCGTCGTTGAGTCCATCCCCCACGAACATCACGTGTGCTCGATTCCGTTGTAGTTCCTCAATCAATTGAAGCTTACTATAGGGGTTTTGGTTGAATGATAATTCTGCTTTCTTGCCAAAGAATGCCCGTATTGTGTTTTGATCTCGGTTGGTGTCGCCGCTAGCGAGTCTGAGTTCGAAGTTGTCTTTCAGTTGGGTCATTAGCTCGCGGATACCGCGACGGTATCTCGGGCGAATTCGAAAACAACCCCGGTAGAGTCCGTTGATAGCGAGGTGGATTCCTTGGCTGGACGCGTTCTCCATGCCTGGGATGCCGCGTTCCCTGAGCCAGTCTTGGCTTCCGTAGATGACAGTTGTTGAATCGATTTCTCCGCTGACACCTTTTCCTTCGAGTTCTTGGTATGCCGTCGGTTCTTCGGCCTCCTGGTCGTTGCCAAGAAACTCGTGAAGCGTGATTGAGAGGGGGTGGGCGGAGTGACGGGCGATACTGGTTATGGCGTGGCGTTCGGTCCGACTGAGGGGCGCTCCGCTAAATTCAGTAGAACGGGCTTGGGCGTGCGTTAGGGTGCCAGTTTTGTCGAAAACGATCGTTGAGATCCGGGCTAATTGCTCGACAACTCGGGTGTTTTTGAGGTGGATCGATGCGTTCCCCAGGAAACGAAGCGCCGTGCCGCTTGCGAATGGTGCCGCGAGGGCGAGGGCGCAGGGACAAGCGACGATCAGAACCGAGGCAAAGACTCGGAGGCTTTGGCTTGGATCGCTTAAACCCCAGTAGCAAGCGCTTACTAGTGCGATTCCAAGGATGCTGAGGGTGAAGTATTGGCTGAAACGGTCAGTAAGATTGCGAAACTCGAAGGTTGGATTCTCATGAAAGACATGGTGGTTCCACAGTGAAGTGAGATAGCTTTCCGAGACTGGTTTGGAGGTTTCGAGCTCGATCGTTGGGCCTAGGTTCTTGCCTCCGGCGTAGACCGTCTCATCTGCGCTCAGTTGGACTGGGTCGGCTTCGCCAGTGACGAAACTGTAGTCGATGGCGGCTGATTTGCTCTTGAGGATTGCATCGGCCGGGATGAGTTCCTGGTTGCGAATCTGTAACTGATCTCCTTGCTTGATTTCTGATATAGCGACCGAGGCGAACCCGTTTTCGTGGTGCCGAAGGACCGAGAGGGGAAAGAAAGCGCGGAAGTCTCGGTCGAATGAGAGGTGGTCGAGTGTTCGTTGTTTAAAGGCCTTGCCACAGAGCAAAAAAAAGATCAGGCCTGCTAGGGAATCCCAATAGCCCGGGTTTCCGCTGCCAAATGTGAGGTAGCTGCTCTCTAGAAACAATGCGATGATCCCCATGACGATGGGCACATCAATGCTGATGTGACGTTGCTTGATGTTTCTGAGTGCTGCCGTCCAGTAGTCCAACGCGGAAAATAAGAGAATTGGGAGGGTGAGGAGAGGGGGGAGATAGGAGGCAAGCGTGTCGATTTCTTGGCCGGATGATTCAGTGAGGCCGAGGTAGTGGGGGAAACTCAGTAACATGATATTGCCAAAACAGAAACCAGCGACCCCAATCTGCAGGGTGAGGCGACTGAGGGACGCCGCTGGTTTTGAAGGATTGCTGAGTTGATTGAGCTGGAGATCTGGCGGATAGCCAATGGTGTGGAGTTGTTCAATAAGCGCGGACAGTTTTAGGGTTCGTTCATCGAAAGAAAGGCTGAGTTCTTTCGTGATCAGATTGACCTGGGATTCACCAATGTTTGGATTGAGCTGATAGAGGTGTTCCAGCAGCCAGACACAGGCGGCGCAGTGGATCGACGGGATGTGGAGACGGATCCGAGCTATATGACCGTCAGAGAAATCGATCAGGCGAGAACGAATTTCAAGTTTGTCGAGGTATTCAAATGATCGGTGTTGATCCCTTTTCGGAATGGGTATTTGAGCCTTTTCGTCGATGTGGTAGTAGTTTGAAAGGCCGTTCTCGTGTAAGAGGTGATGGACACTCTGGCAGCCGTGGCAGCAGAAAACATGGGGATGTTCCGAGATGACCGTTGAACTACAGGCCGTTCCGCAGTGACTACATAAGATCGAATCAACCGTGGGATCTTCCACGGTTGATGGACTCTCCGCCTGTGCTGCTGGCGGGGCTGGGAGTGCGCTTTTCAATGAGAGAGCCTAGAATCGGATAACGAGATCGATCGTGTATCGATCGTCAAAAATGTCTTTCGGGTTGGTGATGCCGAATTCGTATGCGAAGCCAAGATCGATGTTATCTCGAAGTCGTGAGCGGAAGCCAAGACCGAGCGCTGCTTGAGTGGTGTTTTTTGCTGCGCTTGAGCCGAAGTTGACGAGGTCGAATCCTTCAGCTGCTAGCGGAAGTCCGGTTCCCTCGCTCAAAACTGTAAAGGCATTTCCGGCGACGAATGGGGTGAAACAGCGATGTACCTCATAGGCCGCCTGGAGCCCGTAGTGAAGTTGGGACGTTTCGTCGTCGCTGTCGTTTGGCACTCGAGCTCCGAAGTGTCCAGCAATTGAGAAGTCGTCCCAGGCCTTGGCAGCTGATAGGAATGGATTCCATTCGCCAGATCCGTTGCCCTGGAGGACCCCTGTGTTGCCTGAGGGGGCTTCAAACTTCAGTCCTCCAGTGAGGATGAACTCGTTCTCGTCGTCATGAATCAGGGCGTATTTGACGCCGAAACCGATGTCTGCGAACCCTTCGTCCTTTGCCAGGGTGGCGTCTGGGTTGAAATCAATGTAGCCATCCTTTGTTGCAATGATTGCTAGCCGGTCATTGACGGCGTAACGCAATTGGATCGCGAAAACCTGAGCATCCCCGTCCAGCGGGAGAGCTCCCAGACCACTATCGATGGTGCTTCGCAAGTTGTGATGAATAAAGATCGGTCGGACGTCACTTCGGATTTGCGCTTCCTCGAAGAACAGTGGGTTGGTGACGGGTGTAGGTATCTTGTTCAACCAATCTGATTCTGCCGCAGAGACAGTCTGTACAGCGCCTGCAACGAGGGTAACAATAGCCAATGTTTGAGAGATAGGATTCAACTTCATTGGTGCTAGGCTAGGGGAGATCGGCTGAAGTGGGCCTGCCTGATTTTGCTCAACAGTTCGTGAATATTGTTGAGTCCGGATTTCGTCGCGACCTTTCTCATAGGATTGTGAGATTGAGATGGCGAAAGATTCCTCTCTGGGCTAGCTTTCGGTTTGAGGAATTGACCATTTATGGCCGTAGAATTTTGTGACTATTACGAGACCTTAGGACTCAAGAAGGGGGCGTCAGCCAGCGATATCAAACGTGCGTTTAGGAAGCTCGCGCGTGAATACCATCCTGATGTTGCCAAAGATAAGAAGGGTGCCGAGGAAAAGTTTAAGACCATCAATGAGGCCTATGAGGTTCCTGTCTCTTATACACATCTCCGAGCCCACGAGACCTCTCTACATCTCGT
>CAJXVR010000106.1 GCA_913061285.1 uncultured Verrucomicrobiota bacterium
GGCATACGAGATGTAGAGAGTTCTCGTGGGCTCGGAGATGTGTATAAGAGACAGGCCATAGAATTCAAATCCATCGGTCGTTATCAAGGGATTCTCAATGTCTTCGCTACGATTGAACATGTCTCGGAATAGTCTAAGCGTGTTCTGATAGCTTCGCCTGCCAACCACAGTCGATGGCCATAACCGAGTGCCAACTTCTATTCCTGCGAAAATCCAGACCCGTAGTGTAGAAAAACTCGATTCGTTCGCAATCCCTTGATTCATAGCGACTTCGGATTCTCCCTTCCTCCCCCATTTGCCTTCGATTCCCTTCTCCAAACTCGTAGAATTCGCCCCAGTGAATCCATTATCGTTCATTCTCCTCTGTCTTGCCGGATGGATTAATCGAGAGCAGCAAGACACAATCGACTATTTGCAGGAGGAAATCAAAGTTCTGAAAGAGATCCTCGGCAGGAAACCCAGATTCACCGACCGGCAACGTCGGCGCCTGGCTGTCAAAGCCAAGAAGATCCGGTTCAGCTGTCTCAAAAAAATTGCGAATCTTGCTACCCCACACACTCTCCGAGCTTGGTTTCGTAAACTTGCAGGCAGCAAATACGATTCTACCAATCGTCGGTCTACCGGAAGGCCCTCAACAAAAGAAGAGATTGCTGAACTCGCTGTAATCATGGCCAAGGAGAATGAGACTTGGGGCTACACGCGCATCCGTGATGCAATCAACAATCTCGGCCACGAAATTAGTCGAGATACGGTCTCCAACATTCTCAAAGACCACGGAATCGAGCCAGCGCCGGAACGTGGAGAACGAACCACGTGGGCTTCATTCCTCAAACAGCATTGGAACGTCCTCGCCGCGACAGACTTCTTCACAGTCGAAGCATTTACTCCTCACGGAATCATCCGTTACCAGATCCTCTTTGTCATTCACCTGGCTACCCGAGAAGTTCACGTCGCAGGTATATGCGAGAAAGGAAAAGGCCCTTGGATGGAACAGATCGGTCGCAATCTCACGGATGCATGTGATGGATTCCTGAAGGGTTGCCGATTCCTCATCCACGACCGTGATCCCCTCTTCACTCAAGAATTCCGAGCCATTCTCTCAGCGAGCGGAGTTGAATCAGTACGCCTACCACGGCGCTCTCCCAACCTTAACGCATTCGCTGAAAGATTCGTCAAATCAATCAAACACGAATGCCTCAATCGACTTGTGATTTTCTCCGAGAATATGCTCCGGTTCGTCCTCAACGAGTATCTTGAGCACTATCACTCGGAACGAAATCACCAAGGGATTCAGAACAAGATCATCAGGACCAATTTCGACAACCCCAGTGACACCGCCTCCTTACCACAAACTAGGCTTGGCGGGCTCCTCAACTATTACGGCTCGAAAGCCGCGTAGATGCCTGCGATTCCAATTTCAAAGAACATCAAGATGAACTGTGCCAATCCAGGCACGCCTCATCGTCGAACCGATCCATGGATCCCCCACATCTAGCTCGAAAACTCTTTAGAACAACGCGAATCCAGTTTTTCGACACCACCGGTTCAATGAACGTTCGTAGCAGAGAAGCCAATCTTTGCTTCATCTGTCAGAATTGTGCTATCGACACTGATATTGGTTGGCGTGTACTGATCTAACTTCCCCAAAGACGCGGTCCTTTTAGTTGCCTTCGTAATCGTTGATGATGCGGAAGAACTTAATTGGATGGTCGGAGACTGGAAACGGAATCACACCAGGTTGGATCACGGAGTCTTGCCACGGTCCGTCAATTTGCCCAGCCTCCTGAAGTCGACCGATACCGTTCCATTCGATTCGAGAATAACCACCGTCAGAAATGATCGCTAGAGATGGCTCTGTTTGTTTGGGGACCACTGTGATCTCAAATATTTCAGATGCGACGTCTATCGAGAAGTTCCACATGAAGCAATCTGGATCAGCCGTCGAATCCCAGTAACTGATGTAGTATTCCCCAGAGTCAAATGGAGTGACGTTCTCCAAGACAAAGCTTTGATGATCAACGGAGTCGACGACTCGCTCTGAGAATCCGTCTTGAGCTAGCTTGTGGAGACTAAAGGTGATGTATTCATCAAACATAGCCCTGATTCCAGCATGTGCATCAAGGTCGCAGACTCCTGTCGGAATGACGATATCAGCGCCTTCGATTGCTTGTAAATCGGAAGGATCTTGATCGAAGTCGATTTCAATGGGACAGGGAGGCGCAAGATGTTGTGGCTCAGGGAGGTTGTTAGGGTGGGTTAGTTGCTTTGGCTCGACTCCAGATAAGACCACTGGCGGATGCAGTTCGCCTGGCTTGTTGATGATTGTAGCGTTGACCTCCAATGAAGTGTGTGTGATCGAGAGAGTATTGTCTCCAACTAGTGTGAATGTCGTTCCTCTACTGACGTCGAGATATCCGGCTTGGGGCGCGGTGTTGATCACGGGAATCTCATGCTCGAGCCATTTACCTTTTAAGCTCACGACCGGCGGGAAACTATTTTCTATTGATTCAGCGCTGCAAAAGCCCGTCGGGAAACGTTCCGGGTGAAGTCGCCAGTCGCTATCGAATCCAGGGAGATAGTTATTTACATAGACGTGACTACCGGTGGTGCGATCTGTGTCTGTCTTTGCCCCCCATTCCGGAGATTGGAACAGAATAACTCGCTGATGATCTCCTTCGGAGATTGGGCTGAAATCAGGCGCCCAAATACCGAAAAAGACACTAATGTTTGAAGTGTCATAGCGGTCGGCGAACTGCATGGAAGCGGGAGACTCTAAGGGAGTGAAGTCCGTGACGCTGGCACCGAAGGAGGCCGACTCAAAAATCTCTTTGGAGATGGGAGTCGCTCCTGACAGATATCCAGTGAACGCATCGATCGATTTGGGAATGCCTTCCCAAGATAGCAGCCAGGGTTCGCCCGGATTAAATAGGACCCCGGAGTCGCCTGCTAGGATCGTCTGATCTGCAAAATTCCAACGACCCCACTGGAATTGATTAACATCCCAAGTACCCGCACTTGTTAACTTAAAAAAGAGTGTTCCTTCAGGTGGTTCCGGCATCAACGAAACGATGCGGCTATCGGCGGTCTCCAAATTAGAATTGATCGCCGACCAACCGTTCGGGACGATTTGTTCATGCTTAATGATACCGCCGGCTGACTGGTCACTTTGCCCCTCTAGACGCGAGCAAGGGCTCGCGCCTACCATCCAGATGACAGCAAGACAACCGACTCTGATGGCCTTCGTCCGATGTAGCCAATTCATTGGAATGAAGATTAAGACTCTAAGCATAAAATTAAAACACGGTTTCCCGACGACGTCAGCTCGACTTCAACGAGCTATACAAGCCAACCATTAGCACCAGCAATACCAAACAATCCGAGATGAAGCCTATGCTTACTTCTCGAGCATGAACCCTCTGCATCGGACGATTTCAATCTGCCCATCTTCAAAAAGCCCGATCCAAACTCACAGGAGAAACTTTGATCTACATAGCCGACTAAGTCCCGCTTTTGACTCGTTTCGAAAGAGAGCCCGCCACTCCAGAAAAGGAATCCCTCGGTCCGTTCTTCACTGCAGGGCTGCCAAGGATGAATTGGCGTAGGACAGCACTGGATATACGTAGCCCATTTGTTTAAGCATCCGGTAGATAAAAACAACGCACAGTCATTGTTCCGGGCCAAGTTCAACGAGTTTGATTCGGGGAAAATCGCTGGTTAGTCACGCTGGCATGCCCCCTGCGATTGGTCGTCGCAAACTAAGGACGACATTGCCAGGCCGCCCCCCAACACTACACCGATGATTTAGCCTCACGCCTCGAGGCCCCATCACAACATCAATTAACCCTTAAATAGCGATAAACCGCTACATTGGTGGGGCGAGTTTCCGGGGCAGTTCCTTCTGCATACGATTCCCCTCTATGCGCCCCCCAAGCCGTCTGACCGTGAGTCATACTCCACCCAGCTCCACCGGTGTTTTCAAAATAGTCAATTGGAATTCGATGGGTGTGAGATTCAAAAGCGTGCTTCTGCAAAGCCCCCACTTCACGTGCCGCGTCGGGGTCGGCAAACTCGTCTTCTCTTCCTTGGTTAAGCCCACGCAAGAATACACCACGTAAGTCAGGCGTCGTGCTTTGCCCGGTCAATTGCCCATAAGCCGTGCTGCTAATATCATGAGCACCATCTGCCGCCACCCATTTGCTCGCTGCCGCATCAAAGGCTTCAGGGTCTCCAACAACTGATGCATAGGCTGCCGGCGCTAACAAGGATTGAACAATCGTTCCAATCGGCAATCGACTATCGGCGGCCAGCTTACTGGCTGGAATAGATTCATCGGCAATCTTATCGATTCTCAAAGTAGAGGCAGCAGGATCGTTTCCGGTCATGATCGAGGACCACGTTTTGCCATTGAGCGTGCGGCTATCATCGGCTCCCTCGCTCCGGGTCGCCACATCTGCCCGCGCAGCCTTCACAGCAAAGGGAGCCGGCAGAATCATTTGTCGCGGCAACAAAGGAGGATCCACAGGAGAGATCGATCCATCGGCATTCGCATCTACCGTTACCTCAAGATACAGCGTACCACTAAAATTCACACCGCCTAACGACGACTTTGAACCCAGGATCGTGTTCACCATACCGCCATTCACGCTCAACTGATGCACCTCACCATTCCACACCGCTCTTCCGCCGACCGGTGCATCATACATCTTAAACTGCACCACGCGCGCCCCGTCAGCCAAGCTATCCCCATTCGGCGCGGACAAACGCCCCTGAAAAGGCATAAGCTGAGCCTCCACATCACAAAATGATGCCATCAATCCAAACGCGCAAAGCGCACACAATACTCTATCTTTCATAAGTTGTTTTCGCAGCTAAAAGTCTCCATCGCTACTGTTTTGTTGATCAAGAGCCTACCTCTCCACGCAGCGCCGCAAGGGAGAATGACTGTCATTGTTGCGGGGTCTCGCAGGAACATGATTGACTCCTATTTCATCAAACTCCGCACTCGCCATTTCCGCTCTATCCAAATTCTTGAGACCTGGCTCAATTTGGTTACTTCTTCTCCCGGATATCTCCATCATTGCGAGAAACTCGTCACAGTTCCTCTAAATCTTCGCTAAGCTCAGAAATAGCCTCGTCTCTCTCTGCATGTCCCTTACTGTCTACTTCCTCCTTGAAGCTTCTCGCATTGTACATTTTCCTACCCAAATTCTTTGTTTTCATATTGTCGATACCAGTAGATGTTCCTTTTATGCCCAATTCTATCACTTCATCAGCTCCGTCGTTGCCAGAAGATTTGCTGCTCGTTTTGCTTCTCTCCAGACTTGTCTCTATCTGTTTCTTTATCCGCTCAGAATTCACTAATCCAGCTCCGGCTCCAATTACCGCACCCGCTACTCCATTTAAAAACTTTCCAACTCCGTGTTCCCGATTCTGGTATCCAGCTTTGGCGCCCTTCCAACCATACTCGATAGTTTCAGATCCGGCTCTCCCAATGGCACTCAGGGCCTTGGCAACAGGTTCATAGGCAAGAACACCAATTCCAATTCCGATAATTGTAGGAATTAGAGGAACTAAAAACTCCCCTGATGGATCGATGTTTGCGATGGGATTGCCACCAGCATATCCATAGATGTTCGCATTTCTTCGCAGGGCATCAGGGACGTTTGCAAAATCCCCGTCCCGCCAGATCCTCCTACCCCAATGAGGATCGACCGAAGTAAACCTACCGGTGACAGAACAAAAGTACCTTGCCTCAAAGTAATGCAACCCAGATTCCCCGTCGTTTTCTTTCTGAGAGAATCCATACGTCTCTTCTCGTAAGTTGAATTCTTTTGGATTGCGCGATTTCCCAAAAGGATAGTCCAGCATTTCCTCTCTGAGCTCGCCTGATTGGTCAGTGATTGCACAAGTCGAACCCAAGTGATTCTGATGGTAGTAACTGATCCGCATATCCGAGCCAAGTTCGAAGAAAATCGTCCCATCGGATGAATTGTAAACATAGTAAACAACTCCTAACCCACGGTGCATTTCACCATCAGACCGTGACTTTTCTAATCCTTCAGTCCATATCTTCCACTCGGGAACCGATGCATCCCAGCCCCAAAATCTCACCCTTTTTAAAAGCCCTAAGAAATCGCTCTTCAAGTCCTCACCAATTGCAATCCACCCGGCCTCCCCTGCTTTCAACTCTATCGGCTTCTGGTTCACCGAATCGCCTATGACCCCGATCACTCGATCTTCTATAGTCTCCAACCACAACGGATTATTACCGATTTGAATTCGCTCCCCTAAGGTCTCCCACAATTCTCCATCCACGTTCCATATCGCTGCGTAATTGACGGCCCCATCTCTAGTATGGCCTAGAATTGAGTTGGTCCCATCGAGATTCAGCGACACAAGATTCCACCCTTTCCATAAACGCAAACGTTGAATCTTTGGCCCCTCCTCGTCCAAGCTGCCTGTAATACGTGCCACTCGGGTATCACCTGCCCAAACGTACTTGACGGGAGGATCTTTCGGGCGCAATTCGAAGTATCTGTTAATATACTGTGTCGTCTCTCCCCCCAGACTTGCGGACTTTCCATGAGGTCCCACTTGCCCGACCTTTTTAATAATTCTCCTATCAGTGTAATCGTAGCGATATTGAGCGGACATTCCGCTGTTCTCCGCCCCAACCATTCGGTCCTTAAAGTCCCAAGAACAGTGTAGTCCATCGATCTCCACCATGTTTCCGTTTGCATCGTAAGGGTATATCCTTCCACCATCAGCCGACACACCACTGAGGGCATGCGGCCCCGCCGGACTATTCCCTCTGCCATCCCTTCCAGATGCACCGAGGTCTCCTCCATAGCTCATTTCTCCCAGATGCGTTACTGACAGACCATTTTCCCGATGTTCGATGTTTGAAGTTTTTCGAAGCATGTTGCCGATACGATCGTATCGGTAGTCTATTCCCGGAGTGCTGACATTCATCTCAGCCGCTCGTTCGCCTACAGACGGATACTTAACCTGAGTTAGACGGTAGAGATCATCGTATCGGAAAACCTGTGTATTGCGCCGTTGAGCAGCATCCGGTTGCCCCTCCAAATCTCTCGCATCATCAATCCGAGTAATATTGTTGGCACGGTCGAAAGTATAAGCGTAGTCGATCAGTTTACCGGCAATGGGTGATTCCGTATCCAGGTCCCGCAATCGTAGTCTCGGGTCATATTGGTAGTGAGTGACCACGCCGTTCCCATAAGTGATTTCGGATAATTGGGCAGAAGGAAGATAGTCAATGTTTTGGATAATGAATCCGCTAGGGCCGCCGGTCACATGTTCGAGCAATGTTCGGGCATTATAGACATTGCGAATGCGATCACCATCGGGATAGGTCAACCGAGCGACACGATCCAAAGAATCGTACGCATATCGAGTTTGCCATG
This sequence comes from uncultured Verrucomicrobiota bacterium, assembly GCA_913061285.1. GTDB lineage: Bacteria > Verrucomicrobiota > Verrucomicrobiia > Limisphaerales > AAA164-E04 > UBA2970. The sequence goes on from CAJXVR010000106.1 coordinate 7,425, forward strand.
ACACCAGTACGTTCTTCAACTTGATGTCAGGAATGCGTTTCACTTGCCATTCTATTCTCCCTCGATCGTCATAGGAGAAGTGCTCTTCTCCAGTCAAATCCCAGACATAACAGAGTTGGGCCGAAGAATTGCTACCCTCGTCGAGTGTGCCATCACCGATTTCCAAATCCGGAATCGAAAAATCGTAGAAATAGACCACATCAGCGCGGTTCTCATTCGAAATCGGCAGATTCGGATCGAAGGCGTAATTCGCCGAATAGGGAGCGCCTTCATCGAGATAGTCCTCCGTACGAATCCGATTCACACCGTCATAGGTATTCCGAATAATCTGAGCCTTGGCGTCAGTGGTTTCAATCAGGTTGGAGGCGGCATCATAAACATAGTGCATTACACCTCGATCCGGATCATCCATATACGTCAACCTCCCCAAACCATCATGGGCCAGGACTTTGAGGTTGTCCTGACTATCAAGAATTCGTTCCAGTTTATCATTCAGATCGTAGGCATAGCTTGTTTCCCACGCACTCAACGCACCGGGCTCTCCTGCATCCGTCAATCGGACCACTTCATGCACTCTCACCAGGCGACTCAAGCCATCCTCAAAATGAACGAGAGGAGTGTCGACAAACGGCGAGTCCGGATCAGTGTCATTCTCATCAAAATTCCGAATCTCAAACGGGTACATCTGCTTCGCCGAATACACTCGCTCACCGCCCCACTGTTCGGTTGGCTGCACTGTTTTGATGCCCCTTCCTAAGGGGTCGCTAAATTGATCGCTCTTAACAATTGATGGATTGATTCCGTCCGTGAGGGGAGGACGACCCGTAGGCCAAATCTCGTTCAGCGAAGGATCCCCATCTGCTCTCACCTGGAATGGTAACCAACCGGACGCGTTTCCGCCCCGTAGGTTGTAGGAAGAAGCGCTGGAAACAACCCACCTACCGGAATCCACATCTTCTCCATAGCTCGCGATCGATTTGCCAGCGCCATCTGTGAGAGTGCCCGATGTGTAAACATCCCCCCCAGCCTCTTCTCTGGCATGGGTCAAAACGCGATTTGCCGCGATACCTCCTTGCTGCAGAGAGAGCCTTCCCTGCCGACCATAGGTGTAAGCCATCGACCGTTCGATGTCGTAAGGGCGGTATTCGTAGAGAGTCGTCGGAAAGGCCTCTGAATCGTATGGTTTCACGATCCCGACCAACCGTGCGAATGAATCGTATTGGTATATTGTGGCGTTCTCATTGAAGTCTGATGACTTCTGGACGATACCAAACCCAAGGTTATATTCGGCCCCGGTCACCAGGTCAGGCTTATCATGGGCGACACCGATGATCTCTGCCACAGGATACGTTTGAAGCGTAGCGTCGTATTCGAACTTCCGGTAATGCCCACCGCTCAAACCAAACTCCGTGCCATAGTTGGGATCACGCAACTCGATCGGGTTTCCGTACGGATCATACTGACTCCGCTCGGCGTCGATGGATTCCGTTTCATTGATGAATTTCTCTACCCGGTGCAGCAAGGCACGATCACTGATGGCTCCGTTCAATCCAACGAACGGCATGCCGTCGTAATGATGCACGGTCTTGTTGACGAAGGCGCCGTCTTCATCGGTGGTCAGCACGGTGTCCGGCTTGTCGAGGATCCAACGGGTGAGCGCATTGCCGCTGTGAGCGTAGCTGGTCACGACTCGACGTTCGTCGTCATAGTCCTCGTCGACGATGCCGTGGTTGAAGGAGAGAATTTGGTTACCGTAATTGTCGTAATCGAAATCCTGCCTGGTGTGTTTCGGTGCTCGCTCTTGGTAATCCAGCGCCTCATGCAGTAAGGCGTTGGCTTCGATGACGTCGGTCTCGATCTTCTCTACAAAGGCAAATGAAACATCCTTGCCGGTTCCGTTCCTGACGCTGCTATTGGCAAACCGTGCTGCCGGCACCTGAAAGAGAGCGCCTAAATGTAAAGGGACCTCCCCGCCCCGCTCCGCCCACAATTCGACTTCTTCAGCCGGTCGATACAGCCGACGCACGCCCCAATGTTGTCTCGCTCGGCTGTAAACATAATCGTTCGCAGTGAGCGAAGCATAAAGGTTTCCGCTCAACGCCGCGTGGGAACAAACAGCATCAAAACCGTTCAGAACATCTCCGTTGTGAAGAATCCAAGGATCGATCTTTTCCTCCAGTAACTGTTTTCCTTTTAACGGCTCTTCTTCCCGTCCCCCTACGCTGGTATATTCATCAATCAGCTCACTCCCAAACGCTGATTCATCGTTGTCTACCCCATCAGCGGATCCGGTATGAAAGCGATAGCGGGTTACTAAGGTGGGCCCATGGACTTGCCCCGTCGGCGTTTTTCCACGATTCCAACCTTCACTCACTTGAATGACACCCGAAGCAGGATCCCAAATGAAGTCGTCGCCGTAGTCAATCCGCTCCGCAAAGGCAAACCCTCGAAACTCTTTTTCAAAGCCATCGTAATAGCCATCCCGGTATTTGAACTCGGAAACGTAGACATCCTTCAGCTGATCCCCATTCAGGTCATAACCATTTTGGGTGCGTATCTGGCGCACAACTTGAACGGAAAAAGGAATAGTAGTCGTCCATGGATGCCCCGCATCCTGAGCCCGGATGTAATCTTCGTGGGCGTTCCCGTAGACGATATCCGTGATCTTTCCGATCGAGTTATCAATGCGGGTCATTAGGTTCGGCTTGCCGGCTTGCGGCATCAGATCCAACCACTCCCAGGTGTCTCCACCAAAGCCGGTGTTGCGCCAAATCAGATCGGTGGAACCATTGCCGTTCAAGTCCGCGGTACGAAAGACGGTCGGAGCTGTGGTATCGCGAGGCCGATATACCGGCAACCCACTCTTCTTCAATGGCGCCGCCCAGGCATGCCCCGCCACATTGGCTCTCAGGGTTAGGGACGAAGCGAAGCCCGATCCATCTAAGATAAGAAGGTCGGCTAATCCATCTCCAGTAAAGTCTTGAACCAGGACATCCCGCATGTCCCCGCCCCCAAACTCGATCGGATGTTCAATCGCCGTTTCTATCGACCTCGACTCAGCCCATTCCCCCAAAGCGCAATACGGCCAGTAGGTGACCTTCAAGGTCGCAGAAATTCCGCCCAAGCGTTCAACAGCGACGTAGTCCTGCATCCGGTCTCCGTTCATGTCCGCCAGGGTGACCAACAAATTGTCATCACCCGACACAGGGCGATCCAAGGTGTGGGTTGAAGGAATCCCATTGAGACTATTGACGAACTCCTTCCAATCGCCCGCCGGATTTCGGTAGAAGCCTCGAAGGGTTAAGCCAACGAAGTCACTTGAGGTATGGAGGTAATCGGACGCTTTATCGAAGTTGAGATCCATGCGCCGGGTGTTCACGGCGCCAGCTCCAACATAAGACGGAGCCCCAGCAATGAATTCGCTTCGGCTAGCCAACAAAGGAGCAAAGCCCAATCGAGACGCGTTCACGCGGTCAAATCGGCTCCGATTTGAATAGATATCGATCCGTTTCCCCGTGAATTCATCGGTGACCACTTCATAATCGACGATTCCATCTCCGTCCCGATCGGAGAGAGCACTTTGAGGTAAGCTCAAATTAAGGGTCGAACTTTCAGATGCGAGAATCGGATCGCTAAAGCGAAGACGGCCATCGGCACCGACGCCTTGATTCAACATCACCTGCTGCAATCCAACTAAGCCTTGGGGTTTCGTAGAGAAAAGGTCGGGCAAACCATCGGCATTCACATCCGCCAGTTGTACATGACCACTGGTATCCGCCAAATCCAGCAAAGGAACGGCACCAAGAGAGGTTTGAACGGACTGCGTCTGAGTCCTCTCCAAATTACCATCGAGAAAAGAATAGTAAAAGCGGAGCGGCGGCAGATAGTTGTCGTAAGTTCCACTATTGTCGAACTGCGTAAATCGCTTCAATACGGAAACGCCCAATTCATAGGCACTCGTTCGGGCTTGCTGTTCATCAATCGTATAAGGAATAAGATCCTCAGGTTGATGCCGGTAGTCCAACTCGTAGCGTCTAACGAGATCACCCAGAGACCGAACGACCACCTCCTTCAAGCGGCGATCGATTCGACAAGAGAAGGTCGGCCGGTAATCATCAAAAACGTCTGGTCGCTCTTCGTATTCAAAAAGAACTTCCTGCGAACCAGCGTCACTATGGCTATAGGTAATCCGAATCGGGTAAAGCTTCCCCACCCCGAGTTCGTATTCATACTCGATCCGATTTCCATGCAGATCAGTGGAGGTATCCAGCATCCAACAATAAGTCGTGTCCATGGGGCGGCCCACAACAGCTGGCGGCGGTTTCGGATGCTCGACAGCGCTCCAACGGTTGCTCTCTCCCCTAAATCGCCCGAACCTATGTCTAACGCCATTGCGTTCGACCATTTCCCAGGCCTCCAGCTGGCCATCGTTGTCTGAATCTATCGGCTGAAACCGCTGAAACCCCGTTTCGTTTTCGCATCGATAGAAACCATCCGTTAGTGGCACTAACTCCTCTCCTTGAAACAGGAACGTATCGATCCGGCTATCGTAAGCCGGAAACCCTTTATCCGTTTGGCGCTTGATCTCCGGGATGCCCAGAGTCCAGCCGACGCCGACAAAGGAATTTCCCAATCCTGAGTTATAAGAAAGCGTGAGCCCTGGTTGAAAGCCAACGCGCCCCGGAGCGACTTCAATGCCAACCGAATACGTTGAACTCCCGCTATTGAGCTGCGGTTCAAACGATTCGCCCAATCCCTCGATCGAACCAGGCCCGGAAGGCAGCGAAATCGCTGTCGGCCCAACACCGGATTTATCAGGGGCTTCAGCATTGAGAGAAATAGCAAGAACGGAAGGAAGGAGTAATACAAGAGCCAACCTGAATAGAGAGACTCTGGAATCGTTTGAGCAGGGCCAATCGAAGAAAGATTGGCTATTGACACATCTGCTTAGCATGGCTGCCTACGAAGAAAACGCCCACTCAGTACTTGATAATGAAATTCACCGAGACATTCTTGGGCCGGGTTTCAGAAGCTCCTTCATGGTTAGGGCTCACCTCATTCACTATTCCTGGCCCCCGTTGATTGCCCGCCGTATTAATCAGGAAGTAACCAGCCCCATCACCATCATCTCTGTGAGACGAACCTAATTCGAAGGGGTGCTGATGTTCCTCAATCGCATCTTCCTGAAGATCTCCAACTTGACGCCCAGCCTGCGGATCCACATTACCGGATGTGTCTAAACCTCGAAGAAACTGCCCCCTCAGATCAGGGGTGTTGTTACCAACCAGCTTCCTCAAGACATCAAACTTCGAATCATCGTCAAGCGAGCGCCCGTCACATAGCACCCAACCAGCAGGAGCGTCGTCACCCCAATACGCCACAATACTCCCAACCGGGACTAGCATCTCAGCAACCTGCTGGGCCAAACGGGAGAGATCAACGGCACCGGGGCGAATCTGATCCGAATCAATCCCGGAAGAAGCACCATCTGAAGGTTCCAATGCACGACTGGGAATCACTCCATTACCGAATAAACTCCGATTAAACGTCATCGCCCCCTGAGCATCCGACTGAAAAATGTCAAAACCCCGAACCGTCTCCGCATCCTTCGCCTTTTCAGCCGCGAACGCATGAACGGCCGAGACAATCAATTGCCGAGGCAGCAAGGGCGGGTCAAGCGGCGAAATACTGTCATCCCCATTGGCATCCACCGTAATTTCCAAATAAACGTTGCTTGAGAAATCGACACCGTCCAGGCTCGATTTACTACCCAGAACAGTGTTCACAAGGCCAGCATTTACCGACAGTTTATGCACTTCGCCATTCCACAAAGCTCTTCCGCCCACCGGGGCATCATAAAGCTTGAATTGCACGACCTGAACACCCTCCTCAACAGCGGCCCCTTCCGCGTACACTAATTTACCCTGAAAAGGTAACAATGGACCGGCAAGGCTACTCAACTGCATAGCAAGAAGCATTAGACTCCAAATCGCGATCCGAGTGATTGACATACTTGCTTGCGAAAACATGATAGGACTTATTGATCTCCAGCTGTTTCTATTGCTCTAACTCGATCCTCACCCGGTAGAACCCGGTCGCTCCCGAGCCATCCGAATCTACCGTATTCCGTTCTGACGCATCCGGAACGCCTGGAAGGGGTTGTTCGTCGGACGGCAGGTTCGAAGGCAACGCTAACCACGCTCCTCCTGAAAGGTCGGAACGCTTCTCAATCGTGTAAGTGCGTCCTTCAACCGCAGGCCGGAAGGTAATGCGTTTCTGCTGGTCTTGGCCGGCAACTGAATGAATCTCAATCACAAGCTTGTTGAGCGGACTGTCCGGGTCCAGGTTCTGAGGATCGAGACCGGCGATCCATTCGAACTCATTGCTGAGACCGTCGCCGTCTGGGTCCGCCGTTTTGGCGCCCGCGCCACTGGCAGCACCGAATATACCTTCCGCCCACAACTCATAGGGGGAGCGGTTGGAGATATCAAAGATGGTCTTGATATCCATTCGCACCATCAACCCTCTCAGCTCCTTTGCCCCAAAACTAAAGGAAGAAACGCTTCCATTGCCATCTAACGGGGCCACATTGGAGGTCTGGCCATCAAAACCAACCGTGTTGTTGGGGGTATTAGGAAAAAAAAGACCGTAGGTATCATCCTCAGTCTGATCCTGATTAAAATTCTGCACAGGCGTATCCGCCAATCCGGGGAGAACGGTTTCGAAAGGAATTCGAGCGACATAACGCCAGCGGCCATCGTCTCCAGCAAAGACTTCACCCGTTGTTGGGATAGGCGCCCCACCTTCCTTGGCGATACGCAAGGATACGGCTTGTGCCGGCACCGTTGTCACTTCGTCGGCTGCGAGAATCAGACCATAGAGAACAATTCCCGGTTCCGGAATTCCAGGAGGCGGTGACTGTGCCTGTCCGAGGCTCAGCCCGGTGATAAGGCTGAATCCGCCTAGCAATAACTTCTTCATCATATCGATCAATCGAGGACTAATGTCTAGAGCTCAGGTTCCTAGTTGGGCCAGGCGTAGTTGGTCGCCAAGGTCACTGGAGGACCAGCCTCCCAGTAGACATACAATTTGATGTCGTCCAGGTTCTCCCAATTAAAGTTGGCAACGCCCGACCGAACCAGCATCACCCAGTTATCGCAACCCAAGGGCCATTCGATATTGGGGAATTGCTGCGGACTCAATGGGTTTGGCTGGAGGTTATTCGCGGTCGCCCGTAGATCTTCCACCGAAAACAGGGAGTCCGTTCCCAGCACAGTAAGATCGTAGGGATCATTCTGAAACAGCCGCAAATCCGTCACGACCTTTCGATTCTGCTGCGTAAAGAGACTATCCAGAAACTTACTTTCCCGCGTCACGTTGCCATGCAGATAGAAGGAAACCGGGACTTGGTTCGCGCTGCCAAATGTACCTTGCGTCACATTATTCCCGATTAATTCCACGCCCACGCCTAGAATCCTACGGTTCCAGATATTCGGATTAGCGACTCCTAGAGAACTGAAAAGGAAGACCGGATCCTGCAAGCCTTCGCTTTCTACTACCTGCTCAAGGTTGAAAGGAAACTCCAAGCGCATCTCGAATCCCTCCTCTTGCGCCTGCGATCGCTGCCTCTGAACAAAAGCCCGGAAGCGCCTCACGTTTTCATGTCGGAGAACCGGATCAATGACATAACGATTCTCTTCAAACTTCAAATCGCTCAATCCGAGCAAATGTTCCCGAACGGAGATGGTGATGGAGTCAGCCAACAAGGTCGACCGCCCCCCAGTCGAACCGCCCCGGCGTCCATTCGCCAAGTAGTTATTCCAGGACTTTAAGGCGTCGAAGAAATCGCTGGCTTGATTGTGATTTCCCGATGAGAAAATGGCTTCCGAATCCGGGAACAGATCGAAGCGAGGATCCGCAGCAAACTGCTCATAAGCCCCACCCGCATTCAGAACCGGATTTTCATAGGGCTCAACCCACGCCTTCTCCAACATTTTCGAAAGCAGGTATAACTCAACCCGATAGGTTTGCAGAAGGTCCTTGTAGCGCTGCTCCGCCGCGGTTTGTTCAAACAGAATTTCAGGATCGTTATACCAGAAGGACTCCGTGGTATCGACGTGGTATGCGTAGTCCTCAACCAGCCGTTCCACTTCTCCAAAGAGTCGTTTGACTTCATTGATCGCAAGCTCAGCACTAATAACAATGTTCGGCAACTCACCAGCAAGGAGACTCTGTTCAATCAAGAGATTTTGAACGGTGGCATCTTTGTTGACCCCACTAATTTTGGTCTGATTCTTTGCCTGAAACAGCCTTTTGGCCAGCGAGTTGATCGCCCTGAGATTATCTCCAGCGTTGAATTCTACCAGAACCCCTGAAGCAAGACCGCAGGCGCAAGCTGTTACCCTGGTAGCACTCGCGACGAGTTCAGCCGCCTCCATGACTCCCATTACCTTCGCTTCATTCTCAACAATGTCTGAGATAGACTCTGTTCTCCACTCCTCTATTCGGATCCGCTGCGCGTATGAATCAATTCGACTCTGCACTGATTTGACTTCATTCAACGCCTGCACCATTCGCAGCGAAGCGAACCCGATGTCAGAGACTTGAGAAACCGGAGAAGCATCTCCAGTCGCTGGATCAACAAAGCCCGTCAAAGGATTTGTAAACCACGGATCGGACGGATCAAAATTTGCCGTCTTTTCGAAGATCCAATCCTCTATCAGCCGCAGATAGGCCGTTCGTCCCAATTCCGTATTCAAACTCTCAAATTCCGGCTCCGAATCCGGATGGATTCCAGTCAATTGCCAGAGTCTGAATTTGTAACGATCTCGCCGCTGTAATCGGCCGTTGGCATCACGAACCGAAGATTCGTTCGCCTGGTTTATGGCGACCTCCGCTTCGTTCCAAGCCGTCACAAGTGTGTTCCTCAAGCTGGCAATCTTGGCGATCTGCGTGTTCACCGTGGCTCGGTCCCACTTAGGAACAAGGTCCGGCTGTTTCGGACGTTCGCGCTTGGAGATTCTCTCAGCAAGGATCTGCGCCGCGGTCACGTTGACTCTTACGGCATCGGCTCCCACTTCCTGATACTCATTGCGACTCGGTGCCGGCAATCCCGCGGCATCGGTATCCGGACTGACACCATCATTGAGTTTTGCAGCGATCGGGAGTGAGGCAAGAAACTGCGCATGCATGTTGGCCTTCAAGAATTCCCCGGCTTCATCCAGCACCTCCTCACGATTGCCTGAGGCATTTGGATGGAAAAAGGCCGCTTTCCAAAGGCGATCCGCTAAAGTCGTCACCGTGGCTCCATAGCGCCGGACCGATTTCCCCAATAAGGCGGCAGCCGTTAGACTGGCATTGATCTCGTTCGATCTGAAATCCTCATCCACCCAAGGAAGATCATTCTCTTCATTATTCCATCGGGTATAAAACGGGACTTGAGGAAGTGCATTCTCAGATAGGTCAGTTGCTCTCAACTTGGCATCCGCATCTCTTTGCAGGTAGTCCACTGCGGACTTGATACCTTCAAGGAAATAGAGATGAGCATAGTAGAGGGATTTCACCGATTCGGACTGATAACTCTCGAACAAGCCGATAGGCGCCTCCCTAGCTTCATCACTTCCCGGTGATCCCGGGAAAGAAATTCGCGTTCCATCCAATAGATCCTTGTTACCCGCCGCATTGTAACCAAACAGAAGGGCCTCCAGCGATTCGTTGATAATGATATAGGCGCGTCGGCGTTCATCCTCCGGCGCGCCCGGATCATTTCGAACCGCCAACGCTTGACTGAGAGCCTGCCTTAATTCGTTTGGATTCGAGTTCGCCGATTCGGGATTGGATAGGAACGCGTTGATCAACCCCTTCTGTGTTAGGGTGAGTCGATCCCGAAGGTAGGAGCGTCCTTCAACGAGTGAATCAAAAGCAGGCCGAAGTTCACTCGCCGACAGGCTAATGAACGTAGTCACTACGGCCGCACAAACACACATCCACCGGTTTGAATGGGACATTACTTTATTTTGCTCGTTCGTCATCATTCCTACTAAACACATCTGGTTCTTACTCGAGCGATCGTTCAAGGTGCCGCATAGAAGGCGAACGGATTGGTTTGAAGTTGATAGTGCAAGTTGCGAGCAACGCCACCCTTGGGATTACCCGCTTCAAGCGTGGGCGCCTTCACCGGATCAACATCCGCCGGATGAACGGAAGCCCCGTTGACACCCGGTGCCACGACAAAACTGCCGATATAGCAAGCGATCCTAAAATGCTCGATCTGACTGTTGGGCAATCCGGTCGGTCTCGGCCCCTCGAATTGGGTATCGTTATCGCCAGGACCGTTGTAGAGATACCCAGTGACACCGGCTAAGTCGTCCTCACCCGGATCCAATCGTCCATTCAGATTCCGATCATCAAACCATTTACCGGGCCCCAAAACATAGTTGTGATCTTCATAGGTCCAACCAGGATCATTGGTCGGCGCCAGCGTCCCGTCAGCCGCTCCCTCTGACGGGATCCCGCTCAAGCCTGGGCCGGGTATCGGTTGCTCGTTCCGATTAGACCGCCACAGGTTTATGGGGCCTGTCGTAAAACCATCCGTTGAGAAGCTGTTGTCTGCCCCTACCTTCGGCGCCAGATCGATATCGGCACTAGCCGTATAAGCCTGTTGAACCATGACCAGCTCAACGGGAGCAGCGGGCGCATCCGCTTCAAAGCTCTGAACCTGCGTCTCCCAATCCGCAGGCAAGGCACCCCCTCCAGCAAAGGCGGTATTCACAATATAGGCGTCATAATCCAGCATCTGACTGTCCAGTCCCGGATCGATCTCCCGAGCATGGATAGTTGCAAGACCAGGCACTTGGTCCACGATCACACTGGTGGTCAACGTGGTCGATCCGGCCACGAGCATCACCGTATGCTGACCGGGTACATTGTAGGAATGCACCACACTTCGGCCGGAATCTATATCGCGAGCGTCACCGAAATCCCAAACATAGGAACCTGAGTCAAAATCACCAATGGCATGGAACTCGATCGGTTGACCAGGTGTTGCCCGAGGAGGAAAGACAAATATGCGGGGTTCGCCGCCTTTTGCTTGAATCGACAGATCAAACGGATTGGCGAGTGAGCTCCCAGCAACGCTAAAGCCTCCAACTCCTAAAGCGCCTGGCGGCGCGGCCGGCAGGGGCCTCGAAGCAAAAGCATTCCGCAAACGCAACTCTTCCGAATTCTCAATCGATTGATCGTAATCGGGAATAAGCTGCCGCATGTCCAAGGAAGCCCCACCTTCGTAGGCGGGATGAAAGGCTGAGATATTCAGTGGCATCGCCGGAATACCCTCGATGACGAAGCCCCCGTCAGCGTTCGAAGCAGAAGGAAGCGTCAAGCTATAGGGCAACCCGGAAACGGAAACATCAACTCCGGGAACGCCGGCCCCATCCGAATTCTGAACCCGACCATAAACATCAATGAGCGGTTGTCCCACCAACTGAATGCGAACATTGCTCACGTCGATCGTTGATCCGGAATTATTGACAATGATCAACCGCCATTCTCCGGACGTTCTCTCGATGGAAGCCACATACTCACGCCAAGTCGGATCGGTCCCCAATGGCGTCATCGTACTCGGGTAAGAAGCGTCGACGAACAGGGAAGGCTCGACCCGTGACCCGTCATGAAGCGTCATTCGTTTTCCTCCGGGAGATTCCAACTGAATTGTCAGATTGGAGCTGGGAAGAATAGGGTCCGAACTACCTCTAATCGAGAACGCGACCTCAATATCTTCCAGAACCAAGTCGGCGGAAATGACTACAGGCGGAACGGAGGGAGTCGAACCACCGTTGGCGATCAGGCGCCGCCCGGGACTTGGCCCAGTCGCTACAGGACTAAATACACTTTGTCCGGCCGGCCTTACCTCTTGGGATCTTAATCCGTTGAAGGGGATCGGACTTTCCCTGTGCAAAGTAAAGGTGCCCAGCAGCTCGATGGGATCTTCCAACATACCGTAGACGACTTCCCGATACCTGCCGGCAATCTCATAACCCTCACCGTCGATCGGCGAAGCTTTAACCAAGATTCCTTCCAAACTGACCGAACGGTAAACGGGGAATGGAAAAGGGTTTTTTCTGTCCTGGACGTTAAAACCGTCATCGTTCCAATCCACATCGTTGCCGGACGGAGATGCGTCAAACTCATTGTAAGGCTCATTGTTCTGATCACCAGGGGGAAGAACCAGTGCCCCACCCAATTGCAAGGCATTCCCATCGGCGCTTGTGATATAGCCAAGAAGCTGCACATCCGAGGGCCAAACAACGGTTTGACTACTGTCAATAGCGCCTCTCAATAGACCTGGCGTTTCTCGGTCTTCAAAGAAGCTGAGAGCCAAATCAATATCGGGAACTCGGTTTCTCTTACCGTTGACCGTCTGCACTTCGGCAAAGCCTTTCCACTCGCCCTTCAAGCCACCGACATCGGCTCTCACCGTAAATACCCGATCGCCGCCACTCGTTCGTAGTGTCAGTTTTCCTGAATAGGATCCCCGTGTCAGATTCGCTCGATCCAGTCGTAAGTAAAAAGTCTCCTGCTCGGTCGTCGTGACACCGGCTAGCCGTGTCTCATTCCCAGGGCTGCTTCGCTCTTGGGAAAGGGAAATCCACCCCGGTGACGCGAGATCATCCCGCTCCCAGATCGCTTCCCAGAGCATCACGCCGCCGCCTTGATTGGAAAACGAGACTCGCTGCACATCCTGATCTTCGAAAAAGACGATGTTTCTTTGTTCGGCCGCTCGAACCGGAATGGGTTCTCCGCTAATGACAAGGTCTTCCGGCCCCTTAGGAAAGTTGCCCAGCGGCGGCAAGTCCGCATCCCCCCTTACCGTCGTCAGCAACTCCGGTTGAATCGTCTTTGGTGCTGTCACCCTTACCCAGTAACCGCGATCCGGATTAAACAGATTGAACTGTTCCTCATTGATCGTGCCCTCCTCTACCGTACCGAATCGGGAAATGTTATAGGCAATACTGGCCGCATCCACTCCGGGCGGCAAAGACGCCCCTTCCTGCCACTTGAGAAGGACATCGAAATCCAAGCCGTTCAGCGCCAATACCGAAACCATGGGAATTTCCTCCTCCAACAAATGATTCCCTTCCGGGCCCGTTACCGGCACCCCGATCAAATTCCACCCCTCAGTCAAGCTTACCGGCGGTGAAATCAACGGTTTCAGGCCAGATAAGGTCAAAGTCCCCGAGACATTCATCTCAATCCAGAGCGCTTGCCCGAGTGAGACAGATTCGATTGCTACCCCCTTCAGGGCGTTTTTCTCAATGGCTTCGGCATCAAAATTGGGACTCCGGTAACCATTCCATTGCTTGGAAACATTGTTAAATGACCACACAGACACCAAACCAGGGACCGCCCCAAACAATTGAGCTGGGTCGGGAGTCTGGGGTTCCACTTGAACAGCGACAAGGTTCCACCCTCTTTCCAACGGTAAGGTCTGTTGAACAACCTGCGCCCACCCCACCATGAGTTGGGTGGATACCAAGCTGGCGATAAAAAAGCATCGGATCGAATTCCACCTACAGGTTAGAATAAACGGAACACCAGAGCCCAGACCGCGGAGACATCGAAACATTCGATCTAGAATTACTAAAACCATAACAGAATCATCAAATTCGCCTCAAACTTCGGCTTCAAGCAGGTTCAACTGTAGACCGTTGGGAGTACGCGAAGGATTTTAGTTGAGAGGCGTAAGGTGGAATAGCGGATTGAGCTGCCAGTGAACTCATTGGCATACTCAGCAGACACAGAACGGCCGACAAAGCTCGACTAGTCTGAATTCGTTTCATTCCTTCTAATGCTTGATTCAAGTAATCCCTAATCCCTGAGCCGGTCTTTAGACATGCCCTGCTCTTACCTATACGGTTTTAACCAGACTATCTTGCCGAGACTCTCAGCTTTTTTCGCATACCTCAAAGAAAAGCCCCCTTATTCATGAGGAGAAAATGGTTTAAGGATGACTGAGCAACGGGCTGGGCCGCGTATACCCCAAAAGTCAAATCGCTGGGGTTAAGCCTGTGAGTCGCGAATTACCATTCGCTTGATTTTGCAGCCCCTATCCGAACCGCAAAAATTCCACGGCATAAATCTGTCGTTCCGCCTTCATGCACAGTTCCTCCGCTAACTTGCCCCCCCCCTGAAGGAGGCACGGATTGAAGGAAGTCGTAGCCCTGAACTGTGGACACCGCCCCACTCTACCGTTTCGATCGTTGGCCACTGAAACAACAGGCTGTGATGATAAGCCCGATCCATTCGATTCCATTGACGACCATTTCGCATCCATTGGTGGATCGTCTAACCGGAAACACACGTCACGAATATCCTGATCAACTCTGCTTCTGAAACAAAGGATTCCTCCAGCACAAGCTTGATGAATTCCGGGACTACATCAATGAACATCGAGTCCATGCCGGCATCAATGGCGAGCTTCCGAACTAGCGAGGTGACGAGATCGAACCTAGAATTGCCAGCCTTGAAAACTACTCCTGGGATTCACACTGCAACGCACTTGAGGTAAACCCCGTTGTTCGGTCACTACCGGGGGCAAGTCAAGCTATCGCGGCCTCGTAGATCTTTGTTTCAAGATGATCACTTTTTCGAGATCAAGGTTTGCCCTCTCAGGGTATGGACCGGGTACATGGGTAACAAATAAACCGGGAACATAGGTAACAGTTAGACTGGGCGCATGCCCTGGAAAGCTGAG